>DASQRV010000193.1:0-5858 GCA_035642735.1 Steroidobacteraceae bacterium | reverse complement strand
CGCGTTGCCGGCCTTGCTGATCGCTCCGCGGCGGATGCGCGCCCCACTGGAGTGCTCGCGGGAGACAGCTCCGCTATAGCCCATCAGCTGCCGCGCACGGGCAAAGCGGCTGATTTGTCCGAGTTCCGCCACTATCGTCACGGCCGAGACCTGCGCTACCCCGCGCAACGCCTGCAGCGCCTCAATCACGGCGCGCATCTTCGGCGGTACTGTTTCCACCGCCGCATCGATCGCTTGTTCCAGGCGCTCAATGCGGGCAGCGGCATGCTCGACCTCATGCACATAATCGATGAAGGTCGCCGTCTGCGCCGGTTGCTCGAAATGCACCCGGCTCTTGAGC
This sequence comes from Steroidobacteraceae bacterium, assembly GCA_035642735.1. GTDB lineage: Bacteria > Pseudomonadota > Gammaproteobacteria > Steroidobacterales > Steroidobacteraceae > 13-2-20CM-66-19. The sequence continues at coordinate 5,518 of DASQRV010000193.1, read as the reverse complement.
CACTCCCAATACTTACATGTCCACGCTTGGATCCCATCGGAGGCGCGCCGGCCATGGCGCAGCAGAAACTTCGACAGCCGATGCCGGGCGCGCAACTGATCGGCTTTGGCCGCCTCGCGAGCCCGCATCAGGTCCCGCAAAGCCTCGTGAGCCGCATCCGGTACCCACACCGCGGTGAGATCTCCCGCGCGATAACAGCGCGCCAGCCGCTCGGCATCGCGCCGATCTGTCTTCACCCGATCACCCGCTTTTACCGGCACCAACGTCGGTGCCACAACCTCGCACTTCACCCCAAGCTGTGTCAGCTGCCAGTACAAGGGGTAGCCAGTCGGTCCGGCTTCATAGCAGACCCGCAATTGCTCTGGCTTGCCGAGCTTGCGTATCAAGCGGCCGACAGACTCGGTTCGGTTGGGAATGACTCCCAGGCTCCTCACCTCGCCTCCCGTCTCAGCTACCGCCACCGCGATCGTTTCCGCATGGACATCAAGGCCCACAAATCGTACGTTCTTCATCGCCGGCTCCCATTCGTATGTGGCTCTGCGCCACGGTCTTCACCGATCCGCAGCGTAATCCACGCCTTGCGAATCGGGAGCCGGTCGTTCCATTGTGACTAGGTACTAACCCCGGGACAGACCATCTCCAGAGGTCGATGTGACGGGGCCTGCCGGGCGCGCGGGGGTGGAGTGCAGCGCGCGGCTCGCAGCGGCGCGGCGCCGGGCGCGCGACGGCTGAAGTAAACCTCGGGTGGCGTGATCTCCGAGGGAGCAACACGAGGGACGCGGGTAATCATGAATCGGCCCTCGAGCTCAAGTTCTTTCCGGAGCTTTAGCAGATCCGGACGTCGATGTGAGCTGAGCCTAACCCTTTCAAACCAACAACCTGCGGAGTCATCGAGCCCCTTCTCGATCTGCCTGCGGTACAGCTTGACTGCGCGCGGTAAGAAATCCGCCACAGGCGCTGCCTTCGCGGTGTTTTTTTGGAGTGCTGACGGACTGTTATGTCAACTTCGCAAATCTCTGCCGTTCGGCCCGTGTATGCTCACCGCAAATAAAGAACAGCAGGCGCGGGAAAAGCCTGCGAATTTGTAATCCTGGAGGTATCTCATGCCGCGACTCGCACCGCGTATCGGTGTTTCGCTCTTAGTCACGCTACTGTTCGGTCCGTTGAGCAGCACGGCGCATGACTCGGACGACAAGAGTTTTGAAGGAAGGTGGTCAGTAATCGTTGCCGGCCACATCACGTGGACCGGCGAAGACCATCGGGACTGCGTCGACCGCGCCAAGGAAACCAGCGGGCAGTGCGTGCCGATGCACCCCGAGCGGGGCGCGTCGAACCAATACTGTCCCGAGGTCACGCCGGGTTTTACTGACCCCGCACGACCAGGTGACGAACTGGTGTGGGCGCACTGCTTGGTGCGCCCCGCGCGCACCCCCGGCACTGAGCACGACTCCGACCGGCACGACTCAGACCGATGAATCCCCGAGCAGGTTGTGGCCAAGCGCTCCTCCGCGGTGCGCTTCTCGCGCCGGGAGTGGCGGTTGCGCTCGCACGCGCGCGATTCGGGTGACCTTACTTCAGTCTGACGCGGACTGGCTTAGGGTCGGACCACTTCGAGGCGTCGAGGTGACGCCTGCCGGGGGCGCGGGGGTGAGGCGCACCGCGCGGCTCGCAGCGGCGCGGCGCCGGGCGAGCGCGCGCACCACGCGATAGCCGAGCAGGACCGCCAGAATGCCGGCGTACAGAAGCGGCTCGCGCACGTCGCGCTTCACCTGCCAGTAGAAGTGCCACACCCCGAGCACCGCGATCACGTAGACGAGGCGATGCAGCGTCTGCCAGCGGCGACCGAGGCGGCGCATCATGCGATTGGTCGAGGTGACCGCAAGCGGGATCAGCAGCAGCAGCGCCGTGAACCCGATGGTGATGTAGGGACGCTTGGCGATGTCGGCGCCCAGGGTGGCGAAGTTCAGCTCCAGATCGAGCACAAGGTAGATGGTGAAGTGCAGCACCACGTAGAAAAAAACGAAGAGCCCCAGCATGCGCCGTAACCGCAGCAGCTGCGGCTGCGAGGTGAGCTCGCGCACCGGGGTCACGGCGAGTGTCAGCAGGAGGAGATTGAGCGCGGTCTTGCCGCACTCGTGCTCGAGCTCCTTCACCGGGTCGGGTCCGAGGCTCACGCCGAACCAGCCGAAGGCGCCGCTCGCGAGCCACGCGAGCGGTGCGAGGCAGGCGATGAATACCAGCGGCTTGTAGATGAAGCGGTAGCGCTGCGTGAGGGTCATTCAGAAATAGCGCCGCAGGTCCATGCCCTGATAGAGGCTCGCCACCTGCTCGGCGTAGCCGTTGAAGGGCAGCGTCGGGCGCCGCGCGGCGAGGAAGGGCGCACCGATGCGCCTCTCGGTCGCCTGACTCCAGCGCGGATGATCGACCTGGGGGTTGACGTTGGCGTAGAAGCCGTACTCATTCGGCGCCGCGACGTTCCATGCGGTGCGCGGCTGAACGCTCGTGAAGTCGATCTTGACGATCGACTTGATGCCCTTGAAGCCGTATTTCCACGGCACGATGAGCCGCAAGGGTGCGCCATCCTGGTTCGGCAGCACCCGGCCGTACAAGCCGACCACCATCAGCGTGAGGGGATGCATGGCCTCATCGATGCGCAGTCCCTCGACGTACGGCCAGTTGAGGACCGCCACGCGCTGCCCCGGCATCTGCCGCGGATCGTAGAGAGTCGTGAACCCGACGTACTTCGCGCGCGATGTGGGCTTGAAACGCGCCAACAGACTGCTCAGCGGAAAGCCCACCCACGGGACCACCATCGACCAGGCCTCGACGCAACGGAAACGATAGACGCGCTCTTCCAGCGCGAGGCCTTTCAGCAAATCATCGAGATCGAACGTGCCGCGGACTTCGGCCTCGCCCGACACGGTCACACTCCAGGGGCGCGTCTTCAGGGTGTGGGCGTTGCGGCTCGGTTCGTCCTTGTCGGTACCGAACTCGTAGAAATTGTTATAACCCGCGATCTCTTCGTACTTGTTCGGCGTGTCCTTCACGGAGTACTGCGGGTTCGCGGTGTAAGTGAGAGCAGCGCCCTGAGCCTGCGGCGCTTCCGCGGCGGGCAGCAGCGCGCTCGCGCCGGTGGCGAGCGCACCCGCCAGCAGCGCGCGGCGGCTGAAGTAAACCTCGGGTGGCGTGATTTCCGAGGGGGCGATACGAGGGACGCGGGTAATCATTAATCGGCCTCCGTGCAAGTAGACCGTCCGGGAGCCCAAAAGGTCACACGGCAGCCGTGCGACCGGTCACGCTGTCACCGCCAGGTGACACAGTCGATGCTCATTCGTGCCGCGGCCCGCCGGGCGCGCGCGCTGCCATTCACGAGCGTAGCCCGCTCGACGAGCGCGAGGTGCTCGAGGTCGCTGGCGGCATTGCCATAGGCTACCACCGCGAGCCCCGGATGCTTGCGGCGCAGCGCGGCCACGGCGTGCGCTTTCTCGGGACCGCGCCGGTTCGGCGTCGAAAGTCGGCCGGTGAGGCGCTCACCGTTCCATTCGACTCCCGTGCACACTATCTCGGCGAAACCGAGCGCCTTACCGATCGCCGGGACGTACAGGTCGGTACTCGCGGAGAGCAGCACCAGGAGATCGCCCGCGCGGCGGTGGGCCTCGAGCGCCGCGAGCGCATCGGCGCGCATCCCGCGGGCGAGCAACCGCGGCACGAATTCATCCGTCCACGCCTCGATCTCCTGGCGGGTACGCCCCCCGAGTACCGCGCGGATGGCCGCTGATTTCACTGCGCCCTCGTCGGCACGCCCCAATGCGTAGCGCGTCAAAGCCGGCAACAGCAGCGGCAGGCGTGCGAGGCGCTGTGGATGCCGACGCAGGAAACCAGCGAGGTACGGAAGCAGCGTGTCGTGCCGGGTGAGCGTGCCGTCGAGATCGAACACCGCCAGCGCAGCACCGGCCGTTGCGGTGGCGGCCGCGGGCGGCGTCGCGGGGCGATCGGTCAGGCGGCGCTGCCCGCCGCGGCGAGCTGCCGCAGCACGTACTGCAGGATCCCTCCGTGGCGGTAGTACTCGCGCTCCTTCGGTGTGTCGATGCGCAAGCGCACCTTGAACTGCCGTGGCTTACCATCGGGCGGCGTCGCGGTCACCGTGACTTCGCTGGCATCGGGCCGGGTGAGCCCCGCGATGTCGATTACCTCGCGCCCGGTGAGCCCGAGCGCCGCGACACCCTGTCCCGGCAGGAACTGCAGCGGTGCAACACCCATGCCGATGAGGTTCGAGCGATGAATGCGCTCGAAGCTCTCGGCGATGACCGCCTTTACTCCGAGCAGCATCGTGCCCTTGGCAGCCCAGTCGCGCGAGGAGCCGGTGCCGTACTCGCGACCGGCGAGCACGATGAGCGGCGTGCCCTCGCGCTGGTAACGCATCGAGACGTCATAGATCGATCCCTGCTCGCCCTCCGGAAGATGGACCGTGACACCGCCCTCGACGCCCGGAACCATGAGGTTGCGCAGCCTGATGTTGGCGAAGGTGCCGCGCATCATCACTTCGTGGTTGCCGCGCCGCGCCCCGTAGGAGTTGAAGTCCTTCGGCCCGACACCCTGCTCGATGAGGTAGCGCGCCGCCGGACTGGTCTTCGAGATGTTGCCGGCGGGCGAGATGTGATCGGTAGTCACCGAGTCGCCGAGCACCGCGAGCACACGTGCGCTGCGCACGTCGGCGAGCGGCTTGAGCTGCATGGTCATGCCCTCGAAGTAGGGCGGATGCTTGACGTAGGTGGACTTCTCATCCCAGGTGTAACGCTGCCCGGTGGGCACGCTGATGTTGGCCCAGTTCTCATCGCCCTTGAAGACGCTCGCGTAGCTCTTGCGGAACATCTGCGAGTCGATCGAGCGGCTCGCGAGCTCCTGGATCTCAGCGTCGCTCGGCCAGATGTCCGCGAGATACACGGGCTCGCCGTCCTTGCCAGTCCCGAGCGGCTCGCGGGTGAGATCGATGTCGACCGTGCCGGCAAGTGCGTACGCCACCACGAGCGGCGGTGAGGCGAGGAAATTCATGCGCGTCTCGGGATGCACGCGGCCCTCGAAGTTGCGGTTGCCGGAGAGCACTGAAGCGGCTGTCAGGTCGCCGGCTTTTACTGCGGCGGAGATCTCGGGTTTGAGGGGGCCCGAATTTCCGATGCAAGTCGTACATCCGTATCCGACAAGATCAAAACCCAGCGCGTCCAGATCCTCGAGCACACCCGCGCGCTCGAAGTAGTCGGTGACCACGCGCGAGCCGGGCGCGAGGCTCGTCTTCACCCAGGGTTTCGAAGTCAAGCCACGCTCGCGCGCCTTGCGCGCCAGCAGTCCCGCGCCGAGCATCACGGACGGGTTGGACGTGTTGGTGCAGCTCGTGATCGCGGCGATGAGCACCGCGCCGTCCTTGAGCTCGTAGCTCTGGCCATTGAGCTTGGCGGTCGCCACGCCGTTCGCGCCGGTCTTGCGGGCGGCACGCTCCTCCGCAGCCTTTTTCGCATTCGTC
>DASQRV010000192.1:0-4235 GCA_035642735.1 Steroidobacteraceae bacterium | reverse complement strand
CTCGTTCCGGCGCTCACTCCCGATGTCACGATCCTCCACGCGCAGCAGATCGATGCCCGGGGCAATGTGCTCATCCGCGGGATCGTGGGAGCGGCGAAAGAGGCGGCGCTCGCGGCACGGCAGCTGCTCGTCACGGTGGAGGAGCAGGTCGAGGAGCTGCATTCGGACATGAACGCGCTCATCCTTCCCTCGTGGGTGATCACCGCCGCGAGCATCGTCCCCGGCGGCGCCTATCCCTCCTACGCCCAGGGTTACTACCCGCGCGATAACGCCTTCTACCTCGCGTGGGATGAGATCGCGCGCGACCGTGAAACCTTCACGGCGTGGATGAACCGCCACGTGCTCGGCGTCAGCGATCACGCGGCGCTCCTGCGCGAGCTGGGCGTTGCGGCCTGAGGCTCTGATGAGCGCGCCGGATTACAGCCGCGACGAGATCATGACGGTCACGGCCGCACACCAACTGCGCAATGGCGCCGTGTGCTTCGTCGGCATCGGCCTGCCGAGCGCCGCCTGCAACCTCGCGCGCCTCACGCATGCGCCGGATCTCGTGCTCATCTACGAGTCCGGCACCGTCGGCACGCGCCCCATCGTGCTGCCGCTCTCGATCGGCGACAACGAGCTCGCCGAGACCGCGACCTGCATCGTGCCGTTGCCGGAGATCTTCGCCCACTACCTGCAGCGCGGTCGTATCGATGTGGGGTTCCTCGGTGCCGCGCAGATCGACCGCTTCGGGAATCTCAACAGCACGGTGATCGGCGACTACGCGCACCCCAGGGTGCGGCTGCCGGGCGCAGGCGGGGCCCCGGAGATCGCCAGCTGCGCGCGCGAGGTGCTCATCGTGATGAAGCAGTCGACGCGCAGCTTCGTCGCGCAGCTGGACTTTCGCACCTCTGGCGGCTACCTCGAGGGTGGTGACGCGCGTGCGGCGAGCCGCGCGCCAGGTTCGGGTCCTAAGGCCGTGATCACCGACTTCGGCGTGCTGCGTCCCAACCCGGGGACGCTCGAGCTCGAACTCGGCGCGCTCTATCCGGGGGTGAGCGTCGAGGCGGCGCGCGCCGCTACCGGCTGGCCGCTGGAAGTGGCACAGACGCTCGAGATCGTGCCGCCGCCGGACGCGCGCGAGCTCGAGGTGCTCCGTGACCTGCATGCCCGCACCGCGGCCGCGCACGCCGCTGCCGTTCGTATCAAGCTACCGTCGTAGGATCGCTGCGATGGCGAGGACACTGACATGAGTTCGTCCATGAAAACTGACAGGCGCCCATCCCCTATCTCGATGCCGCTTCCCGGCCCGAAGGCGCAGGCGCTGATCGCGCGCGACCGGGCCGTCTCGACGCCTTCTTACCCGCGCGACTACCCCTTCGCCATCGCCAGGGGCCGCGGCGCCGAGGTCTGGGACGTCGATGGCAATCGCTTCCTCGATTTCATGGGCGGCATCGGTGTCGTCAGCACCGGTCACGCCCATCCGCAAGTGGTGCAGGCGATCCGGGAGGCGACGGAGGATTTCCTGCACATTTCCTCCGACTACTGGCACGAGCGCATGACACGCCTCGCCGAGCGGCTGAATGGGCTCAATCCGGTCGGCGAGCCGGCGCAGGTGTTCCTCTGCCAGAGCGGCACGGAATCCGTCGAGGCCGCACTGAAGCTCGCCCGCTACGTCACCGGGCGGCAGCGCTTCATCGGCTTTCTCGGTGGGTTCCACGGCCGCACGATGGGCTCGCTCGCCTTCACCTCGAGCAAGTACACGCAGCAGGCGGGATTCTTCCCCACCATGCCGGGCGTCACGCACGTCCCCTACCCCAATCCCTACCGGCCGCTCCTTGCCGGCGCCGACCAGGCCAAGGCCGTCATCGACTACATCGAGAACGTGCTGTTTCAGAACAACCTGCCGCCCGCCGAGGTCGCGGCGGTGATGGTGGAACCGATTCAGGGTGAGGGCGGCTACATCGTGCCGCCCGATGGTTTCCTCGCGGGGCTCCGTGCGCTCTGCGACCGGCACGGGATGCTGCTCATATTCGATGAGGTGCAGTCGGGGATCGGCCGCACCGGGCGGATGTTCGCGAGCCAGCACTGGGGCGTGACGCCCGACATCATGACACTCGCCAAGGGCCTGGGATCGGGGCTGCCGATCGGGGCGATGGTGGCGCGCCGCCGGTACATGCAGCAGTGGAAACCCGGTGCGCACGGCAACACCTTCGGCGGCAACCCACTCTCCTGCGCGGCGGCGCTCGCGACGCTCGATCTGGTCGAGCGCGAATTCGCGGCGAACGCCGCCTCGGTCGGGGAGTTCTTCCTCACACGGCTGCGCGAGCTCCAGCAGAGCTACCCGTGCATCGGCGAGGTCCGCGGCAAGGGACTCATGATCGGCATGGAGCTCATCACCGACCCCGCGACCCGGGCCCCGGCGCGCGCACTCAGCGCGGCGGTGCTGACGCGCGCCTACCACCAGGGGCTGCTGCTGCTATCCTGTGGCCAGAGCACCGTGCGATTCATACCGCCGCTCATGATCAACCGCGCCCACGTCGATGAGGCCATGGCCATGGTCGAAGCCGCGCTCAAAGAAGCGCTGGCGATGAGCTGAGGGGGCGGCACGACGTGTCAGCACCGGCCGACTCCCCCCGTGCCCTGGGCCTGACGATGACCACCGCCCTGGTGGTCGGCAACATCATCGGCGTCGGCATCTTCATGCTGCCGGCATCGCTCGCGCCCTATGGCATGAACGCGGTGCCCGCGTGGCTGATCACTTCGGTCGGCTGCATTTTCATTGCCTGGGTTTTCGCGGGTCTCGCGCGCGCATTCCCGGACGATGATGGACCGTATGCCTACACCAGCCGCGCCTTCGGTGGGGCGGTCGCGTTCGTGCTGATGTGGTGCTACTGGGTTTCTACCGTCGTGACCCTTCCGGTGCTTGCGACCGGTGCGGTCGGCTACCTGTCGAGTTTCTTCCCGGTGCTCGCCCTCAATCACGGGCTTGCCGCGGTTACGGCGCTCGCAACTGTCTGGCTGTTCGTGTTGGTCAATCTGCTCGGCGCGCGCACCGCCGGTGGGGTGCAGGTGGTCACTACCGTGGTGAAGCTTGTGCCGCAGGCCGGCATCATCCTCCTCGGTCTGTGGGCGCTCTTCGCGCCACATACACAGCCGCTCGTGCACGTTCCGTCGACGCCAACATCGCTGAGCGGAGTGATCGCGGCTTCGACGCTCGCGCTCTACGCCATGCTCGGCGTCGAAAGCGCCGCCATGCCGGCCGGCCGTGTGAGGGATCCGGGGCGCACGATTCCGCGCGCTACGTTCATCGGGACGCTCCTGGTCGCGCTCATCTTTATCTGCGTGTCGCTCGTGCCGATGCTGCTCATCCCGCAGGGTGAGCTCGCGGTATCGAATGCGCCCTTCGCAGACCTCTTTGCCCGCTATCTGGGTCCAGCCTCCGGCAAGCTGCTGGCGGCTTTCGTAATCGTGGGGGCACTCGGCTGCCTCAACGGTTGGACGCTGATCGTCGGCGAGCTCACCGTGAGCTTCGCCAAGCATGGTGGCTTTCCGCGAGTGCTCGGCAAGCTCAATGCGCACGGTGCGCCGCTCTGGGGCCTGGTGTTCACCGGCGTTCTTGCGAGCCTCATGCTGATCATGAACTACAACGATTCGATGGCCGGTGCATTCACGCTGCTCAGCGTCGTCGTAACCGCCACCAACCTGCCCATCTACATCGGCTGCGCCATCGCGGTGCTGGTGCTGTGGCGCCGTGGACAGATCCCGAAGCCCGGTCCCCGCGAAATACGCTGGTTCGTGGCAGCGATCCTCGCCGCGGTCTATTGCGTGTGGGCCTCGATCGGCATCGGCCGCAAGCCACTGCTGCAGGCGCTCTATGTGTGCGCTCCCGGCGTGTTGATATACGCGGTGTACTGGTGGCACTCCGTGCGTCGCGACGTGGTTGCCGCCCGGGCCTGACGCGCAACAACAATCGTTTCAGGGGAGGTTCGCTCATGCCACGCCCGGCGTTGACTCTCGCTGTGCCCGTGCTGCTGCTCGCATCGCTCGCCGCTGGCGTCGCGTACGGCGCCGAGGCCGCACACCAGGAGCGCGCGCGCGACCTCGGCGTACCGTTCGATGGCACTCCGGGTCCCCTGAATGCCATCACCGACGTCGAGGGCGTGCTCGTCGGCCACACCACCCTGATCTCCGGCAGCGGCAAGCTGGCCGTCGGCAAGGGCCCGATCCGCACCGGCGTCACCGCCGTGCTGCCG
>DASQRV010000191.1:0-3936 GCA_035642735.1 Steroidobacteraceae bacterium | reverse complement strand
CAGCTGGGCACGCCGAACTGCGCGGTGATCTGCCGCCAGGCAAGCTGCATTGCGCGCTCGACGATCAGCTCGGCAATATCGGTGAGCCGGTCGCTCACCTGCATGAGCGGCAGCAGGTCGGTGAGGTCGGCCACCGCGACGCGGAACACCGCGGCACGCTGGAACTGCCGCAGGGTTTCGACCTGCTGCTCGGGATCGTCCTCGCGCAACTGCTGCATGCGTGCCTCGAGGTCGGCGGCGAAGCTGGTGCGCGTCGGCAGCTGCGTCAGCAGCCGCTCGTCGATCAGCTCATCGAGCAGCAGCGGGTGCGCCGCGATCTGCGCGGCGAGAAAGTCGCCGTGCCGGCACAGCTCCACCAGCCGGGCGCGCGCCGCGCCGTTCTCGCGCAGCAGCGCAAAGTACGCCGAGCGCTTGCCCGTCGCCTCGATGATGGCGAGCACGCGGCGCAGCACCGGTAGCTGCGCGCTGCTTTGCGCGACATCCACCAGCAGCGCCGGCAGGAGCGCCTGCAGACGTCGCCGCCCGGGCTCATCGAGCTTGCGCACCACTGCCCCCGCGCGCAGCTCCAGCAGCAGCCGCGCCGCCTCGCCGCTTTCCCTGAACCCGGCGCGGGCGAGCGCCTCGGCGAGCGCCGCCGTCTCCGCCTGGCTGTCCCAGAAGCGGCCGAGATCGATGCGCACGGCGTCGGCGTCCGGCTCATCGGCACCGGAGAACACCAGGCGGAAGTGATGACTCACGCGTGCGCGCTGTGCATCCAGCGCGCGTACGAGCGCCGGCCAGCCGCTCTCGCCCATGGCGAGCGCAACGCGCTCGCGGCCGAGGGGGTCGGCGGGCAGGCCGTGGACCTGCGCGTCGGCGAGTATCTGCAGGCGGTTCTCGAGCCGGCGCAGGAACACGTAGGCCTCGCGGAGCTCGCTCACTGCCTGCGCGGGAAGCACCCGTGTCTCGCCGAGGCGCGTCAGAGCCGTCAGTATCGAGGGCGTCTGCAGGGCGCGATCGCGGCCGCCGCGCGTGAGCTGCAGCCCCTGCACGATGAACTCGATCTCGCGGATGCCGCCGGGACCGAGCTTCACGTTGTCGGCGAGCTCGCGGCGGGCCACCTCGCGCTCGATGAGCGCCTTCATCTCGCGCAGGCTCTCGAACACGCCGTAATCGAGGTAGCGGCGATAGACGAAAGGACGTACCGCGTTCGCTTCTACTTCCGCGTAGCGTGCGGCGGCGGTGACCGGCCGCGCCTTGACGTACGCGTAACGCTCCCAGTCACGGCCGTGGCGCGGCAGGTAGTCCTCGAACGACGCAAAGCTCGACACGAGCGGCCCCGAGTCGCCGAACGGGCGCAGCCGCAGATCGACGCGCAGCACGAAGCCCTCGGGCGTCGCGGTCTGCAGCAGCCGCACCAGCGCCTGCCCGAGCCGCGTGAAGAATTCCTCGTTGCTGATGGTCAGCGGCCCCGCGGTCTCGCCATGCTCCGGGAACAGCAGCACCAGGTCGACGTCGGAGGAAAAATTCAGCTCCCCGCCGCCGAGCTTGCCCATGCCGATCACCACGAGCGGCTGGACCGCGCCGTCCGCGGCCAGTGGCTCGCCGTAGCGCGCGATCAGCGCAGCGCGTGCAAAAGCGAGTGAGCTGACGATCGCCTGGTCCGCGAACGCCGTCAGCTCCGCAAGCGTGCCGGTGAGCTCCGCCCAATCGCAGAGATCGCGCCAGGCGATGCGCGTGAGCTCGCGTCGCCGCCAGCGCCGCAGCTCGCAGAGTGCCTGCGCCTCGCTGATCTCCGCACCGAGAACCGGGGCACGCGCGGCGTACTCTGCGGTGCGGAGCGGCCGTTTCAGATCACCGCTCGCGATGAGTTGCGGCAGGAGCGCTGCATCGCGAGCGCAGGCGTGCGCCACGAAGTCGCTCGCCGCAAACACCGCACGGACGGAATCGCGAACGTCGGCTGGCGCCGCCGCCAGCGCAGCGCGCCGCACATCGTCGAGCTCTCCAAGCGATCGCTCAACGAGGGCGGCCAGCTCGGGGCTCACGCGTTCACCGGAATCGAAGGGAGATCAAGCTTCCTGCGCAGAGCTTACTGCCCTTCGGCAAGCGCGGATTTCTCCCGTCTCCGACCGGGGTCCCCGTGAAATCACGCATCTTGTTCAGCGCCGACAGATCTCCGCGCGCGGCGAGCGTGATTTCATGGGTGGTTGCCGGGGTGCTTTCAATTCCAGATGTTGCCCCCGAGATCGTGCACCGTCGCCGTATCGAGCCGGCGGCTCAGACCTTTGAAGCGCGAGGAGGCGGCATACACCTGAGCGCCCTGTGAGACATCGATCGACGCCTGCTCACCCTCGATCTGACTGTTGTCGATGTGTACGTTGGCGGCACGCGCCGCGACCCCGACGCCGCTCGCGCTGATGTGGCTGTTGGTGATGTGAATCTCACAGCCGTCCATCGCGCTCACGGCATCGCCATCGAACACCAGGTTGCGGTTGTCGATGTGCAGCATTCGCGCTCCCTGACATACGATCGGCTCGTGGCGGCGCTCGAGCGGTGCGCTGCTGGCGGATTCGCGCATTCGCGCCGCGCCCGGTGTGGCCGCCTGCGCAGCGGCGATGCTGTAACCGGGCCCCGACTCGAGCACACGTCCAGGAGCGACCTTCGCGAGATCCGTGGAAGTCTCGGACGTCAGGACCGGGTCCGGACGCGTGACCGCCGCTGGGGCGGGAGCCGCCGTCTCCCCGCCGCTCGCCGTGTCCGCCTGCGCCACGGCCGGTTCGGCGGCTGCACCCGCGGCGGCGCCCGGCTGTTGGTTCTGCCGCGCGGCAGCTGCCACAGCGGCCGGCGGGGCGCTGGCGAGTGAGGCGACCACCTCGTCCGCGCGCACCGTGCGCAGCTCGCCGCTCTCCCTCAGGCGCACGGTGAAGGTGCGCGTCTGCTGATCAGCCGCCACGACCTCGAGCGCCTTGTTGCGCTCGAGAGCCGCGCGCGCCCAGCTCATCTCGTTCTGGCCCTCGCGGCCGCACGCCGCAAGGAGCAGAAGCCCGACGCATGCAAACCCGGTCACCCTGACGAAGCGAAGCTTGCCCATGGGAGCCTCCTCGAGGGAACGATAAACCGCGGCTCCGTGGTAAGGAAGTGTGTGACCCACGCATTGCGCGCCTGCCGCCATGAAACGGCACCGCAGTGGTGCAGCAAAAACGAAACGCGGGCGGACAAAAAAACAGGCCCCACAGTGTGGGGCCTCGAGGAATGCGCGGAATAGGGGGTCTTGTTCCGCGTCTTTCCGGAATCACGCCTGGCAGAGACCCGGCGTAACTCCGTAACTGTTATGTAAAGCGTATCGACTGTCGTCTCTGGAATCGATACCTCTTTAGAGAGGGTCCTTACATATCCATTCCGCCCATGCCACCCGGCGGGCCGCCATGGCTGTGCTCCTCGTCCTTCGGAGCCTCGGCCACCATGACCTCGGTCGTGAGCAACAGGCCCGCCACCGAAGCGGCGTTCTGCAGCGCAAGACGGGTCACCTTGGTCGGGTCCAGGATGCCCTCATCGAGCATGTCCCCGAACTCGCCCGTGGCGGCGTTCCAGCCGAAAGCGCCCTTGCCTTCCTTGACGCGGTTGAGAACCACCGCAGCGTCCTCGCCGGCATTGTCGACGATCTGGCGCAGCGGCTCCTCGATCGAGCGGGAGAGGATGCGAACGCCGACCGCCTGGTCCTCGTTCACCGTCTCGAGCTTCTCGAGAGCACGCTGTACGCGGATGAGCGCTACGCCGCCTCCAGGAACCACGCCCTCTTCGACCGCCGCGCGCGTTGCGTGCAGCGCGTCCTCGACGCGGGCCTTCTTCTCCTTCATCTCGATCTCGGTGGCAGCTCCCACCTTGATCACCGCGACACCGCCGGAGAGCTTCGCGACGCGCTCCTGCAGCTTCTCCTTGTCGTAATCGGAGGTGGCC
>DASQRV010000190.1:0-5496 GCA_035642735.1 Steroidobacteraceae bacterium | reverse complement strand
CGTGTCGCCGCAGTCCTTCGACGAGTTGCGCCTGCACCTCCGTCGGTCGCCAGTCGCGACGCACGGTGAGTCCGATCGAGCGGGTCACGGGTCCGAAGGGATGCGGCAGCGCGACCAGCTGCCCGGTCTCGAGCTCGTGGTGGATCTGGTGCTCCGAGAGGAGCATCACCCGGTCACTCGCGATCAGCAACGAGCGGGCCGCGATGAGCGAGTTGCATTCGATGGGCGCCACGACGGGCCGCCGCTCGAGCCGCGCGATGAGTGCATCGAAATGCCGCCGCAACGGCGAATCGTGCCGGGGCGCGATCCAGGGAAAGCGCGCCAGGGCGGTGAGAGTGGGGGCGGCAACGCCGGCCAGCGGGTGCCCCGCGCCAACCACGATCGCGAGCGGATCATCGAACACGTGCTCCTGCACGATGTCCTCGAAGGGCGCCGGGTCGCGCAACGCCCCGACCAACACATCCGCGCCCCCACGGCGCAGCGCTCCCAGCATGCTCTCGTAGGGACCGTCGAGAATGCTGATGGCGTGCTCGGGTCGCGTTTGCGCGAACTCGAGCACCGCGCGTGCCACCAGCACGCTGCGCGCGAGTGGCATCGCCCCGATGGTCGTCGCACCGCTGCCGGTCCCCTGTGCGGCCGCCACCTCGGCCTGACCCTGCGCAACCTCGGCGAACGCCAGCCGGGTGCGCAACGCCAGCTTCTCCGCCTCGCGGGTCGGACGCACGCCGAAGCTCGTGACCTCGAACAGCTCGGTGCCGAGAGACTTCTCCAGCTGGCGCGCCGCGCGATGCACGGCCGCACGGGCGCGGCCGGCGCGGCGGGCCGCACGGGCGAAGGCGCCCGCCTCGACCACGGCGATGAGGGCATGGAGTTGCGTGGAAGTTATGCCGCTCAGGACGTCTTCCGCCGCGTCGTTGGCGGAGCGCGCGCGCAGTGGCAGCAGCGCTTCGCGCAACATCTGCAGCGCCCGCTCGATGCGGGCGGCGGCGGCATGCCCCGCGCCGGTGAGCGCGAGCCCGGAATAACTGCGGTGCATGAGGCGGGCGCCGAGCGCGTCCTCGATATGGCTCACCGCCTGGGTGACCGCCGGCTGGCTCAAGTGGGCCGCGCGCGCCGCCGCGCTGACGCTGCCGCGCCTGACCACCTGGTCGAAGAGCACCAGGTGCCGCAGGTTCGGCATCGCCTCCGCGCCCGGGGACTCGAGATGTGCCATGTCCACAATTTCTTATACCCGGCCGCGAATTGCAATTACCCCCCCGCGGGCGTGCAGCCGGACAATGGCGCGCGCCCCCCGGCCGCTGGAGGTTGCTGCCCATGAATGTCGTCTACACGAATATTCGCCGCGCCGATCCGGAGGTGGTGAACGCGCTCGCGGACTTCGGCGTCGCCACTGTTCATGAGGCGCAGGGGCGAACAGGTCTCCTGGGTCCGGCGCTGCGCCCGATCTATCCGGGTGCGCGAATCGCCGGCTCCGCGGTCACGGTGAGCGTCCCACCCGCCGACAACTGGATGATCCACGTGGCCGTCGAGCAGTGCCAGGCGGGGGACATCCTCGTGGTGGCCCCGACCTCCTATTCCGACGCCGGCTATTTCGGCGACCTGCTGGCCGCCTCGCTCGCCGCACGCGGCGTTCGTGGACTCGTGATCGATGCCGGCGTGCGCGACGTGGCGGACCTGACCCGCCTGCGCTTCCCGGTGTGGTCGAAAGCGGTGTTCGCGCAGGGCACCGTGAAGGAGACCCTCGGCTCCGTGAACGTCCCGGTGGTGTGCGCCGGCGGCCGCGTCAACCCGGGCGATGTGGTGATCGCCGACGATGACGGCGTCTGCGTCGTGCCGCGGCTCGAGGCAGCCGCCGTGGCGAAGGCGAGCGATGCGCGCTCGGCTAAGGAGACCCACACGCGCGAGCGGCTGCAGAAGGGTGAGCTCGGTCTCGACATCTACGACATGCGCGAGAAGCTCGCCAAGCGCGGCCTCATCTACCGCCCGCAGTCGCTGCCGGAGTGAGGCTCACATGCTGCGCGCAATTCCCGGCACGCTGATGCGCGGTGGCACCTCCAAGGGACTGTATTTTCACGCCAGTGACCTGCCGCAGTCCGCGCGCGCGCGCGATGCGGCGCTGCTCGCCGCCATGGGCTCGCCCGACCCGCGCCAGATCGACGGCGTGGGCGGCGCACATCCTCTCACCAGCAAGGTGGCGCTCATCAGCCCCTCGAAGCGCACCGATGCGGACGTCGATTACCTGTTCCTGCAGGTCGTGGTCGACAAGGCCGAGGTGAGCGACTCGCAGAACTGCGGCAACATACTCGCGGGCGTCGGCCCCTGGGCTATCGAGAACGGCCTCGTGCCGATTGCGGGCGCCACGACCCCCGTGCGCATCCACATGGTCAACACCAACAGCATCGCGGTGGCGCACGTGCCGACACCGCGCGGTGCGGTCGAATACGAAGGCACTGCGCGCATCGATGGGGTACCCGGCAACGCCGCCGCCATCCCGATCGACTTTCTCGACGTCGCCGGCTCCTCCTGCGGCAAGCTGTTTCCAACCGATTCCGGTGTCGATCGCATCGAGGGGATCGAGGTGACCTGCATCGACAACGGCATGCCGGTGGTCGTGATGCGCGCCGCCGACCTCGGCAAGCGCGGCGATGAGACACCGGAGGAGCTCGAAGCCGATGCCGCGCTCAAGGCGCGCATCGAGCGCCTCCGGCTCGCAATCGCGCCAAGCATGAATCTCGGCGACGTGATCAAAAAGACCGTGCCCAAGATGTGCCTCGTCTCGCCGCCGCAGCATGGCGGCACCATCCACACACGCACGTTCATCCCGCACCGCGTGCACGAGGCGATCGGCGTTCTGGGCGCGGTCAGCGTCGCCACCGCCTGCGTGACACCCGGCTCGGTCGCCGCACAGATCGCGGCCCTGGCACCGCGCCCGGGGGCGCAGCGGCTCGAGATCGAGCACCCGACGGGATTCTTCACGGTGGAGATGGACGTGGCGCTCGAAGGCAACATCGTCACGGTAAAGCGCGCGGCGCTGCTGCGCACCGCACGCAAGCTGATGCAGGGGCAGGTGTTCGTTCCGGCGAGCGCCTGGAGCGAGACGTGACGAGCGGCGCGCGCCGCGTGGCGCTCATCGGGCTGGGCGAGGTCGGCCAGGTGCTGGCGCACGACCTGCACCGGGCCGGCGGCGTGGAGCTCGCCGCCTGGGATCGGCTCTTTGCAGTCGCGGGCAGCGAGCCGCAGCGCGCGGGCGCGGCGCTCAACTTCCTCGCCGTGGCGAGCGACATGGCCGAGGCGGTACGCGGCCGCTCTCTCATCATCTCTGCGGTCACCGCGGGCGAGTGCGGCGCGGCGGCCGGGGAAGCCGCGGGCGCGCTCGCCCCCGGGGCGTTCTATCTCGATCTCAACTCGGTTTCGCCCCGCACCAAGACGGAGGCTGCGCGAGCGATCGAAGGCGCCGGCGGCCGCTACGTCGAGGCCGCGGTGATGTCGCCGATCGCGCCGCAACGCATCGCCTCTCCCATCTGGCTCGGCGGTGCACACGCCCGGGAGTTTCTGCCCATCGCGCGGGCACTCGGTTTCGCCGGCAGCGCCGTGTACTCGGACACCCTCGGCGAGGCGTCGGCGGCCAAGATGTGCCGCAGCGTCATCGTCAAGGGCATGGAGGCGCTGCTCGCCGAGTCGCTGCTCACCGCGCGGCGTCACGGTGTCGAGGACGTGGTGCTCGCCTCGCTCGAGGATCTCTTGCCTGTCGGAGACTGGCGCAAGCTCGCCCGCTACATGATCTCGCGCTCCCTGCAGCACGGCCGCCGCCGCGCCGAGGAGATGCGCGAGGCGGCGCGCACGGTGGCGGAGGCTGGCTTCGAGCCCTCGATGAGCGAGGGCATCGTCGCGCGCCAGGAGTGGGCCGCCGGGCAGTCGTCCGCGCTGCGGGCCGAGACTCTCGGCGCCATGCTCGACCAGATGCTCGAGCGAACGCCGGCGGCGGACGCGGGGCAGGAAGCCGCGGCCGAACCAGCGAGGGAGGCGGCATCGCGATGATCATCGATTGTCATGGCCACTACACGACGGCGCCCGCAGCGCACCAGAAGTTCCGCGATGCGCAGATCGCCGGCCTCAAGGACCCCGCGGCCCCGCCGGCGCGGGCCGGCGCCATCTCCGACGACGAGATCCGCGAGACCATCGAGAAGAATCAGCTGCGGTTGCAGAAGGAGCGCGGCTCGGACCTCACCCTCTTCTCGCCGCGCGCCTCGGCGATGGGCCACCACATCGGCAACGAGGCGATCTCGCTCGCCTGGACGCGCGCCAACAACGATCTCATCCGGCGCGTGGTGGACCTGTACCCGGAGAATTTCGTCGGCGTCTGCCAGCTGCCGCAGTCGCCGGGCGTACCGATCGCCAACTCCGTCGCCGAGCTCGAGCGCTGCGTGCGCGAGCTGGAATTCGTCGGCTGCAACCTGAATCCCGACCCCTCCGGCGGACACTGGACATCGCCGCCGCTCACCGACCGGCACTGGTACCCTTTCTACGAGAAGATGGTCGAGCTCGACGTCCCGGCGATGGTGCACGTGTCGGCGTCCTGCAATCCGAATTTTCACGCCACCGGCGCGCACTACATCAACGCCGACACTGCGGCGTTCATGCAGTTCATCGAGGGCGACCTGTTCCGGGACTTTCCCGCGCTGCGCTTCATCATTCCGCACGGCGGCGGGGCGGTGCCCTATCACTGGGGCCGCTACCGCGGGCTCGCCGACATGCTGAAACGCCCGCCCCTCGAAGAGCACGTGATGAAGAACGTATTCTTCGACACCTGCGTGTATCACCAGCCGGGCATCGATCTGCTGGTGCGGGTGATCGACATCGGCAACATCCTCTTCGGCTCGGAGATGGTGGGTGCGGTGCGCGGCATCGACCCGCGCACCGGTCATTACTTCGACGACACCCGGCGCTACATCGACGCGCTCGCGATCCCCGCCACCGACAAGCAGCGCATCTTCGAGAGCAACGCGCGGCGGGTCTTTCCGCGCCTCGACGCCAGGCTCGGGGCGAGGGGTCAGTGACGCCGCCTGCGATCATCCGGCCCGGCGATGCGGCCTGGCCCGCGAGCGGCGCGTCCGGCCCCTTCACCATGGACGGCGACTGGCTGCCCTTCCACCCCGCGCCGCGCAAGCCGCGGTTTGCGCCGCCGCGAGGCGCGGTGGACGCGCACTGTCACGTGTTCGGACCCGGCGCGCAGTTTCCCTACGCGCCGGAGCGCAAGTACACCCCGTGCGATGCGCCACATTCCAAGCTCTGGGGCCTGCGCGACTACCTCGGCTTCGAGCGCAACGTCATCGTGCAGGCCACCTGCCATGGCGCCGACAACCGCGCGCTCGCGGATGCGCTGCGTTCCGCGGACGGGCGCGCGCGGGGCGTGGCGACCGTTGCAGCCGGTGTCAGCGACCGCGAGCTGGCCGATCTCGATGCGGCCGGGGTGCGCGGCGTGCGCTTCAATTTCGT
>DASQRV010000189.1:0-2239 GCA_035642735.1 Steroidobacteraceae bacterium | reverse complement strand
TGCAGCAGGCGCCGGTGGAGCGGACGCCGGCGCTGCCGGCTCCGACGCGGCGGGCACCGGCGCGGACTGCTCTACGGCGGGGCTTGCCTGCGGCGCCGGTGGGGCCGGCGGCGTCGCCGGCGCCTGTGCACGGAGCGTCGCCGCGCCCGACAGCAGCGCGAGCAAAATGAGCGCCGGAAATCGATTCAACATCGTTTGTACGTCAAGCCGTTCGAAACCCGCGGCGTACATCGGCCGCCTCGAGCGCGGCATCACTCACCTCCACCGAGGTGACCTTGGAGGCGGAGGAGCCGGTCCACAGCCATTCCACGAAGGTACCGACGGAGGCCTCACCGCCGCACGCCAATACCTCCACGCGGCCGTCGGACAGATTGCGCGCGTAGCCGTCGATCCCCAGCTCACGGGCACGGCGCGCGGCTGTGGCGCGATAAAAAACCCCCTGCACCCGGCCGCCCACCACACACTTCTTGCACACCATGCTCGGGTCTTCGGGCTCGTGCCGGGAAAAGCTGATAGTACTAGAACCGCCGGGCGGTGACCGGGGCGCAGATGATGGCACCGGCGTTTTGTGGCACCGTACGCGGGAATGGCCGAGATCCTGGTGCTCTACTACTCGCGCAGCGGCGCCACGGCAGAGCTGGCCCGCCAAGTGTGCCGTGGAGTCGAGAGCATCGCCTCCGCGACGGCGCGCCTGCGGACCGTGCCGGCGGTGAGCGCGGAAAGCGAAGCGCCGGTGAAGCCCGTCCCGGGCAGCGGCCCGCCTTACGCCACGCTCGATGACCTGCGCGAGACTCACGGACTCGTGCTCGGCAGTCCCACGCGCTTTGGCAACATGGCGGCCCCACTGAAGCATTTTCTCGATGGCACCGGGAGCCTGTGGCTCTCGGGCACACTCTCGGGGAAGCCCGCCGGCGTGTTCACCTCCACTCAGACTCTGCATGGCGGCCAGGAGACCACGCTCATCTCGATGATGCTCCCGCTGCTGCACCACGGGATGTACCTGGTGGGGCTCCCGTACACCGAGCGCGCACTGAATGAGACCCGCAGCGGCGGCACTCCGTACGGTGCGTCCCATGTTGGTTCCGGCGCGAATGCGCCGGTGCTCACCGACGCGGAGAAGGTGCTCGCGCAGGCGCTCGGCCGGCGCGTCGCCGCGCTCGCGGTGCGCCTCTCGGGTTAGAGCACGGCGGCCGCACGCCAGGGCACGCGCGGGCAGCGTCGCAGCGGTGGCTCAGCGCCCGCGCCCGGCCGAGCGCAACACCTCGCGGATGAAGGGCACAGTCAGCCGCCGCTGCGCGGCAAGCGCCGCCTCATCGAGGGTGTCGAGCAGCTGGTAGAGCGTGCGCATGTCGCGCGGAAAGCGCCTGCGCAGCCAGTGCCAGGTCTCATCGGGCAGCTCGAGGCCGCGCAACCGCGCGCGCAGCGCGAGCGCGGCGTGCTGCTCCTGCTCATCGAGCGGTCGCAGTTGAAACACTGCGCCCGCGGCGCACCGCGAGCCAAGATCCGCCAGCGCCCACTCGAGCAGCGCCGGCGGCGCCTGTGCCGCGACGATCAGGCGGCTGCCACTCTCCTCGATCTCCCGCAGCAGGCCGAAGATGCCGCGCTCCCAGTCGAGCTGGCCGGCGACCCGGTCGATATCGTCCAGACACAGACACTGCATCTGTGGCAGACCCTCGAGCACACCGACCCCGAGCGGGGCAACCTGGGCGAGTGGCACGTAGCCGGCGCGCATGTGCTCGCTCCCGGCCGCGCACGCAGCCTGCAGCAGGTGCGTCTTCCCGGAGCCGGCCGGCCCGCACACCCAGGTGAGACCGGAGGCGGCACCGCGCGCGACCCGCTGCACGTGCTGCAGCGCCTCGGCATTGTGCGCGGGCAGGAAGCTGGCGAAGACCGCACGATCGGCGAAACGCACCCCCAGAGGTATCTGCCGCATGCCCCGTGCCTCAGGCGATGCGCGGCGGCTGGGTCCAGGCTCGCCGGGTGAACATCTGCACGTAGTGGAAGCCCGAGAGCACGGTGGTGGCGAGCGTCGCGATGGCGAGAACCGCGAGCACCTCGCGCGGCGGTACGCCGAAGGCCGCATTGAGCAACACCAGCATCACGTAGAGCAGCTGCGCCGCGGTGTTGACCTTGCTGAAGCGCGTCGGCCGCCCGTGCAGCGGCCCGAACCACAGGCGGAAGATCAGCGCACCGAGACCGATCATCACATCGCGCGCCACCACCGCGGCGGTCAGCCACC
>DASQRV010000188.1:0-14862 GCA_035642735.1 Steroidobacteraceae bacterium | reverse complement strand
GGCGCTGTGGCGCTGGTGCGCGCTCGAGGGCAAGCGCTTCATCTATGCCTCCTCGGCCGCCACCTACGGTGGCGGCGAGCAGGGCTTCGATGATGATCCACGGCGGTTGCCGCTGCTGCGGCCACTCAACGCCTACGGCTGGAGCAAGCAGCTGTTCGATCGCTGGGTCGCGTCCACGCTGGCTGCGGAGGACCCGAGCCCGCCGCAGTGGGTCGGGCTGAAGTTCTTCAACGTCTACGGGCCGAATGAGTATCACAAGGGCTCGATGCGCAGCGTGATCGCGCAGAAGTATCCGCTCGCCGCCGCCGGGCGGCCGGTGACGCTGTTCCGCTCGCATCGCCCGGACGTGCCCGATGGCGGGCAGAAGCGCGACTTCATCTACGTGCGCGACTGCGTGCGGGTGGTGCAGTGGCTGCTCGCACACCGCGCAGTGAATGGCCTGTTCAATCTCGGCACCGGCCGGGCGCGCAGCTTCGCCGAGCTCGCCGGTGCGCTCCTGGCAGCGCTGCAGCGCCCGCAGCGGATCGAGTACATCGAGGCGCCCCCCGAGGTGCTGGCGCACTACCAGTACTTCACCGAGGCGCGCATGGAGCGGCTGCGCGAGGTCGGGTACACGGAGCCCTTCACCACACTCGAGGAGGGTGTGGCGGAGTATGTGCAGCGCTACCTTTCGCAGCCCGATCCGTACCTGTGAAGCGGCGACGGTAACCGCATGGGCTTCCGCCACGTCATCCTCGACCGCGACGGGGTGCTGAACTACGAGGCGCCCGAGGGCAGCTACGTGCGCGAACCGTCGCAGTTCCGCTGGCTGCCGGGTGCGCTCGCGGGGCTCGCGCTGCTCCACCGCGCGGGCGTGCGCCTGTCGGTCGCCACCAACCAGGCGGGCGTCGGCCGCGGCCTCATGAGCCTCGCGCAGCTCGCCGCGGTGCACGAGCGCATGCAGACGGACGCTGCGGCGCACGGCGCTGCGCTCGATGCCGTACTCTACTGCCCTCATGCCCCCGAGGAGCAATGCGCCTGCCGCAAGCCCGCGCCCGGGCTGATACAGGCGGCAGTGGCACGCTCGGGCATCGCGGCGAGCGACAGCATCGTGGTGGGGGATGATCGTCGCGACCTCGAAGCGGCGGAGCGCGCCGGAGTCGCGGCGGCACTGGTGCGCACCGGCAAGGGGCGGCGGACCGAGGCGCTCCTGGGCAACGCCGCCGTGCCGGCCTACGATGACCTGCACGAGCTCGCGCGCGCGATCCTCGCCGCCGGCCCGGATGCGGCCGGGGGCCGCGAACAGGAATGAACGACGGGTGAGACATGACCATACCTGAAGTGTTTGCCGATCACTCGGCCGTGATCGCCCGCGCCGCCCTCGAGCTGCCGGCGGTACTCGAGCGCGCCGTCGCCGCGATGCACGAGTGCCTGCGCGCGGGTGGAAAGATTCTCGCCTGCGGCAACGGTGGCAGCGCCGCCGACGCGCAACACCTCTCCGCCGAGCTCGTCGGCCGCTTCCGCGAGGAGCGCCGGGCGTTGGCGGCGATCGCGCTCACCGCCGACACCGCGCTCCTCACCGCGCTCGGCAACGACTACGGCTACGAGCGTGTGTTCGCGCGCCAGGTCGAGGGGCTGGCGCAGCGGGGCGATGTACTGATGGCCTTCAGCACCAGCGGTAACTCGGCGAACGTGGTTCAGGCGGCGCAGACGGCGCGGCGCCTCGGTTGCACCGTGGTCGGATTCACCGGTGCCCGCGGCGGCGAGCTCGCCGGCCATGCCGATGTGCTCCTCAAGGCGCCCTCGAACACGGTGGCGCGGATTCAGGAAGTCCACACACTCTGCATTCACGTGCTGTGCGAGTCTCTCGATGCGCTGCTGCGCACGGAGCAGGCCTCGTGAGCAGCACCGTCGACACCAGCGCGCTGCTCGCCCTGCCGGACCGGTTCACCGGCCTCAGCATCTGGGTGGTCGGCGACCTGATGATCGACGAGTACGTGAGCGGTGCGGTCGAGCGCATCTCCCCCGAGGCGCCGGTGCCCGTGGTGCGCGCACAAGCGAGCGAGCATCGGCTCGGCGGCGCCGCCAACGTCGCGCGCCAGATCGCCACCCTCGGTGGGCACGTGAGCGTTGCCGGGATCTGTGGGGACGATGCGGCCGGCGAGCAGTTGCACACGCTGTGCGGTCGAGCCGGCATCGACACCCGTGCGGTGCTGCGGCTTCCCGGCCGGCACACCACGCGCAAGCTCCGCGTGGTGAGTCACAGTCAGCAGCTGCTGCGTCTGGACTGGGAGGATGCGCAGCCCTGCACGGCGGAGGTGAGCGCGCGGCTGCTGGCGCAGCTCACCGCGGGCGACCCTCCCGATGCCATCATCCTCAGCGACTACGCCAAGGGGGTGCTGACGCCCGCCACGATCGCCGCGATCGTGGGGGCACGCGGCGCGGTCCCGCTCGTCGTCGATCCCAAGCACCGTGACTTCGGGCGTTATCGTGGCGCGACCACCGTGACGCCCAATTTGCACGAGCTCGAGGTGGCCGCCGGGCGCCCTCTCGATGTCGAGGATATGCCGGGTGTTGCAGCAGCGGCGCGCACGCTCATGGCGAACGCCGGCCTCGAATCGATGGTGGTGACGCTCGGCAACCACGGCATGCTGGTCGTGCCCGCAACGGGACCCGAAATCCCGGTGCCGGCGATGCGCCACGACGTGTACGACGTGACCGGGGCCGGCGACACCGCGATCGCGGTGCTGACGCTCGCGCTCGCCGCGCAGGCGCCACTGGCGCAGGCCGCGCAGCTCGCGAACGCTGCGGCCGGCGTCTCGGTCACGCAGGTGGGCGCGGTGGCGGTGTCGGCGGCGAGCATTCGCGATGCGCTCGCTGCGCACCCCGACGGCAAGCTGCTGTCGCGCCACGAGCTCGCCGCGCGCGCCGCGACCTGGCGTACGGCGGGCAAGCGCATCGTGCTGACCAACGGCTGTTTCGACCTGCTGCACGCCGGTCACCTGGCGCTCCTCGGCCAGGCCGCGAAGGAGGGCGACGTGTTGGTATTGGCCATCAACAGCGACGCCTCGGTGCGGCGTCTCAAGGGTCCCGAGCGCCCGCTCGTTCCCCAGGCCGAGCGCGCGGCGCTGCTCGCGGCACTCACTTTCGTCGATGCCGTGACGATCTTCGAGGAGGACACGCCGCTCGCGGTGTTGGAGGCGGTGAGACCCAACGTGCTGGTGAAGGGTGGGGACTACCAGCCCGCGGAGGTGGTCGGGCGCGAGCTGGTGGAGGCGGCGGGCGGACGCGTCGTCATCGTGCCGTTGACCCCGGAGAGATCGACCAGCTCGCTCGTGGCCCGAATCCGCGGCGCACGCAGCTAGGCGAGCGCGGCACAGGCGGGAACGCCTGAACCCTTGCCGGCCCACGCGGTATTTGATACAAGGCTTCCCTCCTTGGGGAGTAGCCGCCCGGCACGGACCGGGTCGTACGTCAACACACTTGGGCGACAGCCCGTGGCGTACGAGGCCTGCGAGCATGGCGAGACCAACGGCAGATCCTCCGGTACGGGCGACGGAGGACCCTGTCGTGGTTCCAGCCGCTCGGTCCGGAGTCTCCGATGGAATCGTTCCTGGTCTCGCTCTCGACGGTGGCAATCGCCGAGATGGGCGACCGCACCCAGCTCCTCTCGCTCATGCTCGCGGCGCATTACCGCAAGCCCTGGCCCATCCTGGCGGGGGTGCTGTGCGCCACGCTGGCGAATCACATCCTCGCCGCGCTCGTTGGCGTACGGCTCGGCCGCTTTCTCACCCCGACGGTGCTCGACGCGGCGGTCGGCATCAGCATGATCGGCATGGCCTTGTGGGCACTCAAGCCCGACGCCCTGGAGGAGAGCGGCCGCGCTCGCGGCGCGAGCGCCTTCGCCGCGACCACGGTGGCCTTTTTCATCGCCGAGATCGGTGACAAGACCCAGATCGCCACCGTGGCGCTGGCGGCGGCCTATTCCAACCTGGTCCCTGTGGTCCTCGGTACCACGGCCGGAATGTTGCTCGCCAACGCGCCGGTGGTATTTCTCGGCAAGGCCTTCTCGGATCGGCTGCCGCTCACCGCCATGCACCGCGTCGCCAGTGCGCTGTTTCTGATTCTGGGGGCGGTTTTCATCTATCGGGCCGTGCAGCACGCTCCCTAGCAGCCGGGCGCGATCGGCATCGGGAAGCGCGCGCAAAGCCCAGTAATCGGGTGCGCCAGCGGTATATCAATATGTTGATATACCCATCGGTGGTGATCGCAATCAGTCGTTTAGTATCAAGCTTCCAGGCTGGCTTTCTGTCACAGATGTGACCGTAAGGGGTCTGCTAAGCTCCGGCGCGCCATGCCAGCCAACGACCTGGAGGTTCTGCTCCGCTCACGCGTGCCGATCATCGTGGTCGAGTCACGCGATGAGGCCCAGGTGCTGAAAGCTCTCGCCGGCGCGTGCTCACTGCTCAGTGCGCCGCTCGCGCTACCGCGCCCCGCCGGGGTGCCGCTCACCCGCACCGGCCTGCCGCTCTTCCAGTGGACGGTCACCGACGGCCTCAGGCGCCTCGATGTGCAGATCGGGCCGCCTCAGCGCATGCTGGCCGAGCCGCCGGATGTCCTCAAACACATCCGCGCCACGACGCTCGCCGGCGCCTACGCGCTGCTCGACTTTCATCCCTACCTGCGCGATCCAACCATCGTGCGCTTACTGAAGGACATCGCCCAGGACTACGACCGCTGCGCGCGTACCGTCGTGCTGATCGGCTACGAGATCGAGATTCCCCACGAGCTCGAGCACCTGACGGCGCGCGTCGAGCTGGCGCTGCCCGATAGCAACGAGCGCCGTCAGCTCGTGGAGGAGGTGGCGCGGCAGTGGATGCGCGCCAACCCGCGCCAGGCCGTGCGCATCGATGCGCGCGCACTCGAGCTACTGGTCGAGAACATGAGCGGCCTGTCGGCGGCCGACACCCAGCGCCTGGCGCGCAAGGCGATCTACGAGCACGGCGCCATTCAGCTTTCGGACGTGCCGATGGTGATGCGCGCCAAGTACGAGATGCTGAACCACGGCGGGGTGCTGCGTTACGAGCCCGACTCGGCGCAGTTGAGCGACGTCGGCGGGCTCGTGAACCTGAAGGCCTGGTTGCAGAAGCGCTGCGCGGCCTTCGATGGCTCGGCCCCCGACCTCGATGCCCCGAAGGGCGTGCTGCTGCTCGGGGTGCAGGGCTGCGGCAAGAGCCTGGCGGCGCGTGCCTGCGCCGGCATCTTCAACATCCCGCTGCTGCGGCTCGACTGCGCGGCGTTATACGACAAGTACGTCGGTGAGTCCGAGCGCAACCTGCGCGAATCACTCGCTTCGGCCGACGCGCTCGCCCCGTGCGTGCTGTGGATCGACGAGATCGAGAAGGGCTTCGCCGCCAGCGGCGACTCCGACGGCGGCGCGGCGCGGCGCGTGCTCGGCGCATTTCTCACCTGGCTGGCGGAGAAGAACACGCGCGTGTTCGTCGTGGCAACCGCGAACGACATCACCGCGCTGCCAGCGGAGCTCATCCGCAAGGGGCGGTTCGACGAGATCTTCTTCGTCGACCTGCCCAAACTCAACACGCGCACCGAGATTCTGCGCATCCAGGCGGCGCGCCGCGGTATCGCACTCGATGAGACGGCGCTCGCGGTCCTGGCGCGCGCCTGCGAGGGCTTCTCGGGCGCGGAGATCGAGCAGACGGTCGTTGCCGCGCTCTACAGCGCCCACGCCAAGCACACGGTCCCCGGCGCTCAGCTGCTGCAGTCCGAGATCGCGGCGACGCGACCGCTCGCAGTGGTGATGGCCGAGAGCGTGGCGGCGCTGCGCGAGTGGGCGAAGGATCGGACCGTCCCTGCAGACTGAGCGGAGCGCGCCGCTGCACTCACTTGTGCAGATCGTCGATCCAGCGAACGAGCTCCGGTACCTCGACGGGCGTGATGTCGAGATTCACGACCAGCCCCTGCTGGCCGCTGCGGGCCAGCACACAGTGCAGCTCGAGCTCATCGCTCGCGTTGATCTCCTGGTGGGGAACATACGGGGGGACGTAGATGAAATCCCCCGGCCCGGCCTCGGCAAGGTATTCGAGCCGCTCGCCCCAGCGCATGCGCGCGAGCCCCCTCACCACGTAGATGACGCTCTCGAGGTCGCCGTGGTGATGGGGTCCGGTCTTCGCCCTGGGGTTGATGGTGACAGTGCCGGCCCACAGCTTGTTGGCGCCCGTATTCCGCGTGGTGATGGCTGCACGCCGGAACATCCCGAGCGTCTGGGGGGTGTTGTCGTCCAGCTCATCGGCGCGGATGATTCGCACACCACGTGATCGCCATCGGCTCGCGTTTCCGCTCATGGCCATTCTCCCGATGCCCGCCGCGAAAAGTAGCACGAACGCGCCACTCCGGGTGGGGCGCGCGGCGCCCGCATGAGCGCCGCCGCGGTGCTGCGGGAGGCGGGCTCATGAACAACAAGTTGCGCAGGTGCCGCACTGAGGAACGCGCGCGGCTACTCGCCATCATTAACGCTGCGGACGGTTTTCGGCTTCTCGAGCCGCGGCTCACAAGGGCACTGGAGCATCGGCGAGCGTCAGATGGAGACGTCGGTGGTGCTCGCCAATCCACCATTCGACGCGTCGTGTAGTTCGTACCCTGTGTAACATCGCGGCCGTGAGCAAGGACAACATCCGCCAGCTATTGGTCGAGGCGGCGAACCGGTCGGCGAGCTACATCGAGGCGCTGAGCGCGCGAGCGGTCCACGCTGACCGCGACGCGGTCGAGCGCTTCACGGAGGCAGTCGATGGCCCCTTGCCACACGAACCGAGCCGACCGGCCGATATCCTTGCCTTTCTCGATGAGCACGGATCGCCGGCGACGGTGGCCAGCGCGGGCGGCAGATACTTCGGCTTCGTCACCGGGGGAGCGCTGCCTGCGGCGGTGGCAGCCCAGTACCTTGCAGCGGCCTGGGACCAGAACTGCTTTAGCTTCATCAGCTCACCGGCGGTGGCCTGCCTGGAGTCGGTGGTGCTGCGTTGGCTGAAAGAGGTGCTGTGCCTTCCGGCTTCTGCCGAGGGCGCGCTGGTCACCGGTGCGACCATGGCGAACTTCACCTGTCTGGCGGCAGCGCGGAACTGGACGCTGCAGCGGCACGGTTGGGACGTCGACCGGCGGGGGTTGTTCGGTGCGCCTGCACCGACAGTGGTGCTCGGCGAGGAGGCACACGCCACGATTTACAAGGTGCTGTCGATGTTGGGTCTCGGGCGCGAGCGGGTGCTGCGCGTTCCGGTTGACGCGCAGGGTCGCATGCGGGCCGACCGGTTCCCCGCCATCGCCGGGCCCGCGATCGTCTGCCTGCAGGCCGGCAACGTGAATTCCGGTGCTTTCGATCCGGCGGAGGAGATCATCGGTCGCGCCCACCAGTGCGACGCGTGGGTGCACGTCGACGGCGCTTTCGGTCTTTGGGCACTGGCCTCTCCGCAGCACGCTTCACTCGCCCGCCCATTCATCGCCGCTGATTCCTGGGCCCTGGATGCGCACAAGTGGTTGAACGTGCCTTATGACTCGGGAATCGCCATCGTCCGCGAGCGCGAGGCGCTCGCGCGGGCGATGTCGATGAGCGGTGCCTACCTCCTGCCGAGCGAGCGGCGCGATGCCATGAACTACACACCCGACAGCTCCCGCCGCGCGCGCGCGATCGAGATCTGGGCTGCACTCAGGTCATTGGGGCGCTCGGGACTCGCTGAGCTCGTGAAGCGCAATTGCCGTCAGGCACGGCGGATTGCTGACGGGCTGCACGCGGCGGGTGTCGAGGTTCTGAACGACGTGGTGCTTAATCAGGTCGTGGTGGCTTTCGGAGACGATGAGCGCACGCGTCGGGTCACGGCCTGCATTCAGGATGCCGGCACGTGCTGGTGCGGCGGTACCACCTGGCGTGGCCGCGCCGCCATGCGCATCAGCGTCAGTTCCTGGGCAACCACTGCGGAGGATGTGGAGCGCTCCATTGCGGCAGTCCTCGAGGCTCACCGGTCCGCTTGATCGGCAGCGCCTGACTGCCGCCGACTACGGCGGTGGCGCTCCAGCAGCCGGCACACTTCGTCGTCCTCGAGCTGCTCGAACCGCTCGTACCATTCGCCAATCGCAAACAACATTGCCGGGGTCTGCAGGATGACGAGTTGGTCCGCTTCAGCCGCGAGCAGCTGCGCTGCCTGCGGCGCGGCGACCGGTGACGCGACGACGATCGCGGCCGCACCGCCGGCGCGAGCCGCGCGCACCGCCGCGAGCATGGTCGAACCGGTGGCGAGCCCGTCATCGACCAGGACGACCGTCTTGCCGGTCAGCACCAGCGGCGCGAGGCCCGCGCGGTAAACCTGCTCGCGCCGCAGGAGCTCCCGGCGCTCCTCGGCCGCGATGCGCTCGAAAGCCTCGGCGATACCGGGGATCTCCCGCTCGATCGTGCGGTCATGCACCACGATGTCCCCCGAGGCGACGGCACCGATGGCGAGCTCCGGCTGGCCGGGCATGCCGACTTTGCGGACCAGCATCACATCGAGCGGCGCGTCGAGCGCGGCCGCGACTTCAGAGGCCACGGGCACCCCACCGCGCGGCAGCGCCAGCACCAACACCGGCGGTGGCAGCCGTCGCTGCTGCATCTCGCGCGCGAGCGCCGCTCCCGCCGCGGCGCGATCGGCGAACACCCGGGGAGTCAATGCCATGCCAGCTCCACTACGCGAAGTCCCTGAAGGCCGCGGCCGGTTCCTCGGTGGGGCCGCTCTGCTGGCCATCGGGCGGCGCGTCGGGGACGAACCGCCCCTGCGCATCGAGCTCTGCGAACACGCCACCCTGCCTGACCAGCTCCTCGTAGCGGCCCTGCTCGACCAGTTGCCCGTCCTTGAGCACCAGGATCAGGTCGGCGGCACGCACCGTCGAGAGCCGGTGCGCGATGACGAAGGTCGTGCGTCCCTTGACCAGCGCCGCGAGGGCCCGCTGCACGCGGGCTTCCGTGACGTTATCAAGAGCGCTCGTGGCTTCATCGAGAATGAGAATGGGGGCATTCTTCAGCATCGCCCGGGCAATCGACAGGCGCTGGCGCTCGCCACCGGAAAGCGATTTGCCGTGCTCGGCGACCATGTCGGCGTACTGCTCCGGCCGGCCGCTGACGAAATGATGGGCCTCGGCGGCCCGCGCCGCCGCCTCGAGCTCCGCCTCGCTCGCGTCGGGCTTGCCGATGCGCAGATTCTCGGCGATCGAGCGGTAGAGGAGGCCCGGGTTCTGGAACACCACCGCGATCTGCGCACGCAGTGACGACAGGCTCACGGTGCGGATGTCGACTCTGTCGACGGTGATGCGACCGGCGCCAGGGTCGTAGGCGCGGTAGATCAAAGACAGCGCGGTGGTCTTGCCGGCGCCGGTCGGTCCGACGATCGCGACAGTGCTGCCGGCCGACACGCGGAAGCTGAGATCACGCAGCACCGGCCGCGCCGGGTCGTAGCCGAACCACACGTGCTCGAACGCGACCGCACCGCGCACAGCGCGCAGCTCCGGCGCGCCGGGCAACTCGTGCAGGCCGCTGCGGGTGTCGAGAATCTCGAAGAAATTGGCGAGCGCCGGAGCCTGGAAGAACATGTCGGAGATGAAACCGGCCAGCTGCTCCATACGGCCGATCATCATCAGCGCAAACCCGACGAAGCTCACGATCGCTCCGACGCTGATTTCTCCGCGGGCATGGAGGCGCACCCCGAGCGCGAACAGTCCGATCACCGTCAAGGTGCTCGCCGCGCGGTTGGCGACCGATGCCCACGCCCAACCGTGCAGTACCGGGTACTGCGCGGCGAGCACCTGCCGTGCGAGCTGGCGCAGCGCGCCGACCTCGCTCACCACGCGCGAGAAGCTCTGCACGACCATGACGTTGCCGAACACGTCTCCGGCCCGCTCGGAGATGTTCTGGTTCAACGTCTCCACGGCGCGCTGCGCCCTGCCGGTGCGGCGCGCCACGATGGTGTTGAACAGGACGAAGCTGAACATCAACAGCAGCATCATGAGTGCCAGCTGCCAGTTGAGTCGTAGTGCGAGCGGCACCATCAGCAGCACCGCGATCAGGGTGCTCAGGTGACTGCGAAAGAAAGACAGCCAGACGTTGAACAGGTTGCCGCTGCCGGAGTGCAGGGTGCGCAGCAGCCGCCCGGTGTGCTGACGGTCGTGGAACGCGAGCGGCAGTGCGAGTGCGTGCTCGAAGAAGTCGATGATCACCGCGAGCTTGCGCCGGTGCGCCAGGCGATCGGCATGCAGGGCGACGAGCACGCTGGCGGCAACCCCGAAGAACCCGACCGCGGCCCACCAGAGAATGAAGAACCAGGCGTCCGAGGTGGATCGGCCGGCGAGCGCATCGACCACCCGCCCGAACAGCCACGGCTCGATCAGGAACACCGCCGCGAGTGCGGCATTGGCCAGCGCCAGGGCGGTCGCGAGCCACTTTTCAGGGCCGAGAAGCGCGAGAACGCGCAGATAGATCCTGACCAGACCCATGCCCCCAACCCGAGCGCTTCCTGAAGATTGCGCTTCGCACACACGATACTCGCACCGGTGCTTCTGCGGTGCTCCTGCGATGTCGGTTGCGGCATCGTCGCCATAGGCCACGCCCTGCGACAGGCCGTTAACGAGATGGCCCGAGATCACGCATGAGCCACCGGGAGTAACCCGATGACTGCAAGCCCGAGAGCCTGCAGAATGAGCACTTGCCTTCCATGATGTCCTCCCGGCTATGAGGCGCGAAAGTTTTTCGTGTGCGCAGTACTTGGGCACGGCGCGGGAAAAAACCCCGCCGGTCGCGCCCGCGACGTGTCGACTCGCTGCCTCGGGCCGAAGCGTCGCCACCTCGGCCGTTATGGTGACGCCGAAGCCCTGGATCGCGTTCGGTCGAAGCTGCGGGGGCTGCGGGGAGTGGGCGCCTCGATGACCCTCGATGCATCGATCGTCGCGGCGCTGGCCGCCGCGCTGCTGTTTGGTGCAAGTACTCCTTTTGCGAAGGCGCTGGTTGGTCGGCTGCCTCCGGTCTTGCTTGCGGGGCTGCTGTATGCAGGCAGCGGGATCGGCCTCTGGATCGTGCGTTTGATACGCGATGGAGGCCTCAAGCGCGCGAGCCTCTCGAATGCAGAATGGCCGTGGCTCTTCGGCGCAATCATTGGCGGCGGGGTGGTGGGTCCGGTCCTGCTCATGTACGGCCTGACGCGGACGAGCGCCGCCGACGCTTCGCTGCTGCTGAACCTTGAAGCGGTACTGACCGCGCTCCTCGCCTGGGTCGTGTTCCGCGAGAATGCCGATCGACGCATCGTGCTGGGCATGGCACTCATCGTCGCGGGCGGGGTGGTGCTGGCGTGGCCCGCGACCGGCACCGGTCGCACGAGTCTCATCGGAGCGCTATCCGTGACGGGTGCCTGCGCGTGCTGGGCGCTCGATAACAACCTCACCCGCAGAGTCTCGGCTAACGACCCGCTGTTGATTGCCGGGACCAAGGGCCTGGTGGCTGGCACCACCAACATCGCGCTGGCGCTCGCGCTTGGCGCGCGCTGGCCGCCGCCCGCATGGAGCGCAGCGGCAATGGCCGTCGGCTTCGTGGGATATGGCGTGAGCCTCGTGCTCTTCGTTCTCGCGCTGCGCGGTCTGGGCTCGGCCCGCACCGGTGCCTATTTCTCCACCGCGCCCTTCGTCGGCGCCGCGCTTGCCATTGGCGCGTTCGGCGAGCCGGTCGCGTGGCCGTTCTGGCTGGCGGCGGCGCTGATGGCTGCCGGCGTCTGGCTGCACCTCACGGAAGTGCACGAGCACGAGCATGTTCACGAGCCGCTCACCCACAGCCACGCCCATCGTCACGACGCTCACCATCGACATGAGCACGCATTCGAGTGGGATGGGCGCGAGCCGCATACTCACGAGCACACTCATGAGGCCCTCGTGCACCGGCATCCGCATTACCCGGATGTCCATCACCGGCACGAGCACCAGGGCGGGAGCGCGGACTAGCCCGGACTCTCCGGGGAGTAGAAGGTCGTCATCACGGCCGTGACGCACAGAATCGTCGCGAGGAGCGCGAATTCCAGGGCGAGCGCGCACCGGAAACGGCGTCCCGCGACGAGATCACCGCGCCCCAGGGCCGGCCCGAAGCGCCAGCGGTTCAATGCTGCCAGCGGCATGGTCAGCGAAAAGCCGATCACCTTGACGATGAGCAACGCACCGTAAGGCGTGCGCAGCGCAGCCAGGTTCGGCAGCAGCACGGTGGCGAGCAGGAGCCCTGCGAGCAGCAGTCCCGGCACGAGCCAGACCGCGCGCGCTGAGAACGTCGCAACGATTCGTCCCACTGTTTTCACGGGCTCCCTCGAGCTCACGAGGTAGAGTGGCAGCAAAGCCCCGAACCAGAAGGTCACCGCGAACAGATGCGCGAGCAGCACCGGGCTGAGGAGCCATCGCAATTGGGCTGTGCTCGTGTGCCCGACCAGGGTGAATGCGGCCAGCAGCATGACCGCCCCAACCAGGCCGGCGACGGTTCCGCCGGCTCCGCCGCGGCGCAGGCCCGCGACGATCAGCAGCAGCCCAAGTAGTCGCCAGGAGAGAGTGACGCTGGCTGCCGAGCGCATGACGATGCCTTGCAAAGTGGGATCGAGGACTGCGCCGAACTCGCCGCTCATGCGGCCGGCCTCGAGGAGGTACTGAGCGATGAGGAAGGCGCCAGCGATGAGCGCCGCGCCGCTCCCGACCCGTCGCAGCGCTACCTGAGTATTCGGCAGCTCCAGCTCGCACAGAGCGAAAAAGAGGGCGATGCCCGCCGCCTGAAAGAGTGTGAGGAAGCTCAGTGCCCGCAGGGTGCCCGACAGGACATCGACGGACATTCTTCAGGCGCCGCCGCTACCACCGGAGGCGGCCGACTCCACGACCGTGAAGTGCAGTGCTCCAGGAACGATGTGGCCATCATCGCCCACAACTCGCCAGCTGAGTGTGTACTTGCCGGGCGACAGCCTCGGCAGAGGAACCGTGATGCGGGCGGCCACTTCCGCCGGCAAGGGCGTGAGTTTGTGCGGTTCTTCGCCCTCTCTCTGCAGGGTCATGGTCGTGATGCGTGCCGCCTCGGAGAAGGTGAGCACGACCTGCCGCGGTGCCGTGACGGCACTGCCCTCCGCCGGAACCGCAGCGGTGAGATGCGCATGCGCGTACGCCGTCGCGGCCAGCACGAAAAATACGCT
Source organism: Steroidobacteraceae bacterium (assembly GCA_035642735.1). Lineage (GTDB taxonomy): Bacteria > Pseudomonadota > Gammaproteobacteria > Steroidobacterales > Steroidobacteraceae > 13-2-20CM-66-19. The sequence goes on along the minus strand of DASQRV010000188.1, from coordinate 1,651 downwards.
TCCGGTGAACCACTTCGTTACGGCCATGGAAACCTCCAGTGTCCTGCCGCAGGCAGCGGCGTTCAGAACCAGAATCGGATGCCGGCTACGGCCTGCAAGAGACTCGGGTCCTGTCCCGAGTCACGCACGAGCTCGGCCGTCTTGCCGAGACGGCGGAACCAGGCAACCCCCAGATAGGGAGCGAACTCGCGACGAATCTCATAACGCAAACGCAGCCCGAGCTGCAGATCGGAGAAGCCGGCGCCGATCTGCCTCTCCGTATCATCCTTGCCGTAGGCATTCACCTCCAGCTCCGGTTGCAGAATCAGACGCTGGGTGAAGAGCAGCTCGTACTCCGCGCGGAACCGGGCGGCCGTGCGGCCCGCGTCGCCAACGTACGCGGTGGCCTCGATCTCGAAGAACCAGGGTGCGAGGCCCTGGACCCCGAGCGCCAGCCAGTTGCGGCTGGGGCCGGTGCCAAAGTCGTGGCGCACACCCGCCTGCGCACTCCACCAGCGGCCGAAGATGCGATCCCAGAGGAGCTCCGCACGGGCATCCTCAGTGGCACTGTCGACGCGCACGCCTTCGGTCTTGAACCACAGCTTGTCGAAGTCGGTGCCGTACCAGGCCTGTGCGTCCCAGGCCGGGCCGTTGGTGCCGCCGCCGTCGCGCCACTCGAGCTGATTCACGAGGAGCTTACCGAGAGCGGCTGCATCATTCATCTCCATCACTCGGCTCATTTCTCGAAACGACATGTCGTGCATCGGGGTCTCGGGCGGCGCCGGCGCCACGTGGCCCGTGTCACCCGGCGCGGGTGCGCCCTGATCTTGCGCCAGCGCCCGGCCACTGCACAGCAGTGCGGTGGCGCAGGTGAGCACAATGGCCGCACACACTCTCATGAGTGTCGTTCGCTCGCGGAGTCTTCCGAATGCGCGACCACCACCTCGCGGAACATCCCGGCCTCCATGTGATAGAGGAGGTGGCAGTGATAGGCCCAACGACCGAGCGCATCCGCCGTGACGAGATAGCTCAGGCGCTGCGCGGGCTGCAGGCTGACCGTGTGCTTACGCACGAGGAATGAGCCGTCTTCCGCCTCGACCTCGCTCCACATGCCGTGGAGGTGAATCGGGTGGCTCATCATCGAGTCATTCACCAGCACGATGCGCAGCCGTTCGCCGAAGGCGAAGCGCAGCGGCCTGGCCTCGGAGAACTTCTGGCCGTTGAAAGACCAGATGAAGCGTCTCATGTGACCGGTGAGATGCAGCTCGATGTCGCGTCCCGCACCACGCTGGTCGATCGGGCCGCCGAGCGTGTGCAGGTCCGCGTAGGTAAGTACGCGGCGACCATTGCTCCGCAGACCGGGCCCCGGATCATCGAGCCGCGGCGCGGTCTGCGCCGCCACCATGTCTACCGTGGGACCGAATCGCGCGGCTGACCCGGGTGAGACGGTCGTCGATGCTGCCGCGGCGTGCCCGCCGTGCTCCATGCCCGGCATGCCGGCCATGTCGTGGCCCATCCCCACCTCCTGCAGGGTGAGGAGCGTGCGTGCCTCCAGTGGCGGAACTTCGGCCGTCATCCCGGGCTGCGGTGCGAGCGTGCCGCGCGCGTAACCGGAGCGATCCATCGATTGTGCGAAGATCGTGTAGGCCTGCTCCGCGCTCGGCGACACGAT
>DASQRV010000187.1:0-2153 GCA_035642735.1 Steroidobacteraceae bacterium | reverse complement strand
GGGTCGCCGCCGGTGAGATGACGCGCCAGCTGCACGAGCTGCGTGATCTCATCGTCACGCAGAGCGTGGATGTGGTGCAGCCGGACGCGGCCCTGGTTGGCGGCATCACGGGCTTAAAGCGCATCGCCGTGCTCGCCCAGGAGCACCACGTCACCTTCACCCCGCACACCTGGACCAACGGCATGGGGGTCACCGCGAATGCTCACCTGGTGGCGGGCCTCACCGATGCGCCCTTCCTCGAGTACCCCTTCGATCCGCCGGAATGGAGCCTCGAGCGGCGCGACTTCCTCATGACCGAGCCGCTGCAAGCCGACGCCCAGGGCTGGATACAGCTCAGCGAGGCGCCCGGCATGGGGTACGCACCTGACGAGGAACGGCTGCGCGAAACGCGTCTCGCCTGAGGCGGCGGCGCGCGGTAACGTCTCAAGCGAGCGTCAGCGCCTCAAGCCAGGTGCCGCAGCGGTGCAAGGTATCTCTCGTAGTTGCGCCAGCGTCCGACCGAACTCGCATTGATCTGCTGCCGGACCTGCCACCTGCTGGCGGTGATGACCACGCGATCGGTGTGGTGGAAGTCCAGGCACCTCGGATCCCAGGGCAGCTCGATGAAATCCAGCATCCGTCGGGTCCAGCTCTCGGCGTCCGCGACCAACCCTTCGTAAGGCACCTCGAGCAGTGCCGACGCCGGCAGCGTGCGGCGCCAGTGCGCCATCACCCGCAGGTACTCCCGGTAGTAATGCGCAATGTTGTCTAGATCGTTGGCGTAGGGGCTCACGTTGAAGAAGTTCTGAAAATAGATCGAGAGGCAGGTGTCGAGGGGATGCCGTTGCATGTGGATGATGCGCGCGCGCGGCAGTGCGGCGTGGATCAGCCCGGCGTAGAGGAAGTTCGCGGGCATCTTGTCGGTTACCCGTGAGGCGGCGCCCGCCTGCGCGCCGAGGCGCGCAAGGTAGTCGCGCGCGAGGCCGGCGAGAGCCGCCGGAGCGCCAACGCTGCCCGTACGCGCCTCCAGCGTGCCGAAGGCCTCGTCCCAGAAGCGCACTTCGCCGGCACCGAATACCTGCGGGTGCGAGGCCAGGATCTGCTCGGCAAGAGAGGTGCCCGATCGCGGCATGCCGATGATGAACACCGGCCGCTCGCTGTCGCACGCTCCCGGGAGCGCTTCCCGGACGAAGGACGCACCGCACACTCTGATGATCCGATCGATGAGTCCGGCGAGCCGCTCCCGCTCGTAGCGTGCGCCGTAACGCCTGGTGAGCTCATTGGCCGACTGATAGCTGCTGAAGGCCTCATCCCACTCCCCCACGTCGTCGAAGTATTTTCCGAGCGCGTAGCGCAGGTTGATCTCCTCCGCGAGCGCCAGCGGCGTGCCGAGCAACCTCTGGGCGCCTTCGAGCCAGGCGCGATCCTCACGCCGCATGCGCCGATGCGCGGCCACGCTGCCGTACGCGGACACGAAATTCGGATCGCGGGCGATGGCGCGGTCGAACAGCTCCTGTGCTTCGGCGAACCGGCCGCGGTCGGCGCGCAGCTCGCCCAGCAGCGACAGCGCTGCGCTGCTGCGCGGCTCGGCCGCGAGTGCCGCCTGGCAGCTCGCCTCAGCCTCGTCGGCGAGCCCCTGCACGCGCAACGCGGCCCCGAGCCCAAGGTGTGCGGGCACATGGTTCGGCTGCAGAGCGATCGCAGTGCGGAAACTCGCGGCAGCGTCCGCGACGCGGCGCAGGTCGAGCAGCGCGTAGCCGAGGTTGCCGTGGCTGTCGGCCCGCGATCCGTCGAGCTGCACGGCCTGGCGGTAGACGGATGCGGCTTCGCGCACCTCGCCGTGCTCTCGCAGCGCAGTGCCGAGGTTGTTCAGCGCCTCCACGTAGCGCGGATCTAGTCGCAGCGCCTCGCGGTAGCTCGCGATCGCCTCGGCACGCTGCCCACGGCCGGCCAGCAGCAGGCCGAGGTTGTTGTGCGCCATGGCAAGGCCGGGTGCCAGCGCAATCGCCCGCCGGCTGCACGCCAGCGCCTCCTCGAGCTCGCCGACCTGGCGCAGCGCGTTGGCGAGATTGCACAGCACCTGTGGGTCGTCGGGTCTGCGCTCGAGCGCCTGCCGGTAGCAGCGCCTTGCTGCAGCGGGCTCGTTGAGCTCGAGGAAAGCATTTCCCAGGTTG
>DASQRV010000186.1:0-7539 GCA_035642735.1 Steroidobacteraceae bacterium | reverse complement strand
GGTGAGCCCGAGCCGTGCAAAGAGCGCGCGGTCGCGCGCCACGTCGGGGTTGCCGGTGGTGAGCAACCTCTCGCCGTAGAAGATGGAGTTCGCGCCGGCGAGGAAGCACAGCGCCTGCAGCTCATCGCTCATGCTCTCGCGACCGGCCGACAGCCGCACGTGCGCTCGCGGCATCAGCACCCTTGCGGCGGCAATGGTGCGGACGAAGTCGAAGGCGTCGACCTCGGGCGCATCCGCGAGCGGGGTGCCCGCGACCTTCACCAGGCGGTTGATCGGCACGCTCTCGGGGTGCTCGGCGAGATTGGCGAGCGTCCGCAGCAGCTGCGCACGGTCGGCCGGCGACTCACCCATGCCGATGATGCCGCCGCAGCAGACCTTCAGTCCCGCGGCGCGCACGGCCCTGAGGGTGTCGAGCCGTTGCTGATACGTGCGGGTGTGGATGATCTCGCCGTAGAACTCCGCCGAGGTGTCGAGGTTGTGGTTGTAGTAGTCGAGGCCGGCGTCCTTCAGCTGCCTGGCCTGCTGCGGGCTCAGCATCCCGAGCGTGGCGCAGCTTTCGAGCCCGAGCGCCCGCACCGCGCGGATCATCTCCACGATTACCTCGAGTTCGCGCGCCCTGGGCGCGCGGTAGGCGGCACCCATGCAGAAGTGCGTAGCTCCGGCCGCCTTGGCCCGCGCCGCGCACTCGCGCACCGCGGCCACCGGCATGAGTGCCTCGGCCAGGACACCGGTGTCGTAGCGCACGCTCTGCGGGCAGTAGGCGCAGTCTTCCGGGCAGGCGCCGGTCTTGATCGAGAGCAGCGTGCTCATCTGCACGGCGTTCGGAACGTGCCAGGCGCGGTGCACGCGCTGCGCCCTCAGGATCAGGTCCATGAACGGCAGCGCAAAGAGCCCCTGCACCTCCTCGAGCGACCAGTCGTGCCGGATCGGGTCCAGGGTGGCCTCCGGGGTGGGCTCGATCGTCGCCACGCTCATTCCTCTATCCTCTGTGTTCGGTCCGTTCACGGCGCCGCGCGCCCGCGCTGCCCGGCGAGTCGCCCGACCATGCCCGAGAGGCGCAAATCCTGTCAACGACGGGCGCCCGTGTAAGTCGACGGTTGCTCAAAAAGTATCCAGCGGCCTCAAGGCACCCCCGCGAGCAGGTGCACGAGCAGCGCCGCGCCGACCCCGAGCGCACCCAGCACCGCGACGAGCACGCCCGCGGCCGCGCAATCCTTCACCAGGCGGATACCGGGGCTCTGCTGCGGGTGCAGCAGGTCGGCGAGGTGCTCGATGGCGGTGTTGAAGAGCTCCGCCGCCAGCACCGCGGCGCTCGCGAGGATCACCAGCGCCCACCACACCGCCGGCGGCCGCAGCGCCAGCAGCACCAGGAGCGCCGCGGTGCCGGCGAGTGCCTGCAGTTTCAGGCTCGCCTCGGTGCGCAGCGCGTGGGCCAGCCCGCGCAGCGCAAAACCGAGCCGCGCGCTGAAGCGCTTGTTCTTGTAGCTGCTCACGGACTGCGCTTCAGGCGGCGTAGGTGTACTCGAGAAGTATGCCGACGAATACCGAGAGTCCCACGTACTGGTTGTTGAGGAAAGCGCGCAGGCAGCCGGCCGGCTCGCGTTTGCGGATCAGCCACTGCTGCCAGGCGAACAGCAGCGCCGCCCCGAGCACCCCGGCCTGGTACCAGCGCCCGTAGTGCATGCTGCGGCCGGCGAGGATGAGCGCGTAGAGCATCATGAGCTGCATCACGCCGATGAGGAACCGGTCCATGTCGGCGAACAGGATGGCGCTCGATTTCACCCCGAGCTTGAGGTCGTCCTCGCGATCGATCATGGCGTAGATGGTGTCGTAGACCGCGGCCCAGATCACCGCGGCGATGTACAGCAGCCAGCACACCCGCGGCAACACCCCGGTCTGCGCGGCAAAGGCCATCGGCACGCTCCAGCCGCCGAAGGAGATACCGAGATACAGCTGCGGCATCGGGAAGAAGCGCTTGACGAAGGGGTAGGAGACGGTGAGGAGCGCCCCGATGACGGCGAGCTTCACGGTGAGCGCGTTGAGGCGCGTTACGAGGAACAGCGCGAACGCGATCAGCACGGCAAACAGCGCCAGCGCCTCGGCGGGCGCAACGCGGCGTGCGGCGAGCGGGCGATCGCGTGTGCGGCGCACGTGCGGATCGATGTCGCGGTCGGCGAAGTCGTTGATGATGCAACCGGCGGCACGCATCACCACCACCCCGACCACGAACACGATGAGCACCCTGGGCTCCGGGCGGCCCGCGCCCGCGACCCACAGCGCCCACAGCGCCGGCCACAGCAGCAGCCAGGTGCCGATCGGCTTGTCGAGCCGCATGAGACGCGCGTATTCGGTGGCGCGCCGTGCGAGGCGGTGTGACAGCGGCGCGTCCGCGGGCGCGATATTCGGCGCGATATCGGTTACGGCAGCCATGGCGACCTTGATTGGCGCGGGAACGTTACCACAGCCACTACGGCGTTCGCGCCGTTTCCACCGACGGCGCTGTAGCCGCGAGCGTGAAGCGCCGCCGCGGGCCGAAGTCGCTGCGCGGTCAATGCCTTGCAGGTAGCGGGAACGCGGTATGGGTATTTACGCCCTGCTGGCTTGATTTCCCCCGTGAGCGGCGTTTCGCCCCAGCGAGCCACCGTGATCATCCGATTTCACTCGCCGTGAGTCCGCGATATGTCTTACCCCCGACGGGGGTGAGCAGTTCATGCCGCTCGCGCCAGGGATCAGCGCAATTGAATAAACAAAAACACGATGGATGAGGGAGTCGCATGGCGCGTAAGCGAGACACGACGTTTTTCGAATGCCCTGACTGCCAGAAAGCGACCCTTCTGAGCAATACCGCATCCGAGAACATATGCCCGGAGTGTGGTTCGCCGAGCGGCCGGGTCATCTCGAGTGCTGAGCTGGAGAGGCGGATAGAAGATTTGGCAGCGATTCTGAGCCCGCGCGGCCGCGACAAGCCTAAACGTCACTAGGAGGCGCGCTCATGATGGGTTCTCGACTCACTCGAGTGCCAGGGTTGTAAGCCTCCAGGCGTTCGTTATGAGTTACCGGCGTACCTGGGACCTGCCGGAGAGTTTGAACTCCATTTTTTTCAGACCCTGTCGCTGTTACCTCAACGGGTGGCCGGACATCCGGCACCTGACGAAGAAGAAACCGTACCTGGCCGCGGCCGCGCCGGGCGTCCAATCAGGCGCGATCGGGAACGGGCTAAATTGACGTTCCCCGCGGCGCGCAGCACGAGGCGCGCATCGCCGCCTGTAGCGACCGGCGTCCAACAGAAAAAAGCGAAGTTGAAACAGAGTGCTGCCGGCGCTGTAGGCAGGCCTGCGGCCGTGCACCACCGGCATACAGTGCCGGTTTAAAAGCCCGCGCAGTACCTGAAGTCCCCGGTGGGGTACGGTTTCTCCCCCATTGCCTTTGCGGGCAATCGAAAGCGTAAGGTCCAAGCTCAAGGATTGACCATAACAAAAAATTACAAGGGGCCCTATGCCGCTCTCTACGCCAAGCGTGCGTCGCTATGCGCGCGCGAAGGACTACCTCGGTCGATGCATCGTGGCGCTGCTGCTGATCCTGGGATTGCCGCACCGCGCCTGGGCGGTGCCGAGCTTCGCAAGCCAGACCGGCATGCCGTGCTCGCAGTGTCACGTGGTTGCCTTCGGCCCCGCACTCACCGCTTACGGGCGGCAGTTCAAGCTGAACGGCTACACCTACACCGGAGGCGAGCAGCCGATGCCGCTCGCGGCCATGGTGCAGGGCGGTTACACGCACACCAGTGAAGCACTGCCCGAGCCGGCGGCGCCGCATTTCGCCACCAATGACAATCTCTCGGTCGACCAGGTGTCGGTGTTCCTGGCGACCCGTCTCTTCGACCACGTCGGCATGTTCGCGCAGGGGACCTACAACGGCGAGGACCGTCATTTCAGTTGGGACAACCTCGACGTTCGCTGGGCCATGCCGGTACCGGACTTTTTCGGCACCGACGCCGTGGTGGGGATCTCGGTCAACAACAATCCGACGGTGCAGGACCTGTGGAACTCCACCCCGGCGTGGGCGTATCCGTACATCACCTCGGCGCTCGCCCCGGGACCGAGCGCCGCGCCGCTCATCGCAGGCGGCCTCGCACAGGTGGCGCTGGGAGCGACCGCCTACACGATGATTCACGATCACCTGTACCTGGAAGCCGGAGCGTATCGCGGTCTCTCGGACCACTGGCTCAATAACCTCGGTCTCTACCCGGACAACAACATTCACATGGAGGGCGCGGCGCCGTACTGGCGCGCCGCCTACCAGTTCACGCGGGGCGACGAGCACTACTTCTCGTTCGGCACCTTCGGGTTGTCGGCGAAACTGGAGCCCGATCCCAGCGTACCGCAAAGCGACCATTTCACCGACTTCGGGTTCGACGGGACCTATCAGTACACGCCCACCGACGGTCCCGGCACGGTCAACATCAATGCCTCGGTCATCCACGAGAAGCAGCAACTCGATGCGACGTTCGCCGCCGGCGGCGCGAACAATGCGACCAATCACCTCACCACCGTCGCAGCCGACCTGACCTACGCGTGGCGGCAGACTTACGCCGCGAGCTTCGGCCTGTTCAACACCACTGGCAGCACCGACCCGACCTACTTCGGCTTCGGTACCAGCGGCACTCCTGACACGCGCGGATACATCCTGATGCTGGAGTGGGTGCCCTTCGGCAAGAAGGACTCCTGGGCGCGGCCCTGGGTGAACGTGCGCCTGGGAATCCAGTACACCGGCTACACGCGTTTCGACGGCGGCACTTCCAACTACGACGGCACCGGCCGTTCCGCCAGCGATAACAACACCTTGTTTCTGTTTTATTGGCTTGCCTTCTGAGCGCGCCGCGGGCACGCGCGAGGGTTACGAGGAGTTGCGACCATGACGAACACTACTCTGTCGAGGCTGACTGGCGCAGGCTTGCTGCTGCTGGCAAGCGGGCTGGCCTGCGCGGACCCCTGCAAACTCGCGCTGGAGAGCAACGACCAGATGCAATTCAGCGTGCGCGAGCTGGTCGTGTCCAACGAGTGCGGGGAGGTCGAGGTTACGCTCAGACACTCCGGGAAATTGTCAGCGCGAGCCATGGGCCACGACTGGGTGCTGGCGAAGGATTCCGACGTGTCGGCCATCGTGAACGCCGGGCTGGCCGCGGGTCCCGCCCACGGCTACCTGCCCGAGCACGACAAGCGCATCATCGCCGCGACGCCGATCGTCGGCGGCGGTGAGAGCGCCACGGTGAAATTCGCCACCAGCCTGCTGCAGGCTGGCAGCCGCTACGTGTTCTTCTGTACTTCGCCGGGCCACGCCACGGTGATGCGTGGCACGTTCCTGTTCGGCAGTTCGAGGCTGGTGCGCGCCGGCGACTCGCCCAAGTAGCGCGGGCATACCAGGGTCCACCCTCGCACCGGCGGTGCCTCAGCCCACGCGGCCGTAGCGCTCGCCGGCGCCGATCCAGCGCTCGGTCAGCGCCGCGACCCGTTCGGGGCGTCCGGCGAGCAGCCGCTCGGCGCTCTGCTGCACGCGCGGCAGGAGGTCGGCATCGCGCATGAGATCCGCGACGCGCATCTGTGCGAGTCCGGTCTGACGGGTGCCGAGGAGCTCCCCCGGGCCTCGCAGCTCCAGATCGCGGCGCGCGATCTCGAAACCGTCGGCACTCTCGCGGATCACCTTCAGCCGCTCGCGCGCGAGCGCCGAGAGCGGCGCGCGGTACAGGAGTACGCAGCTGCTCGCCTCGCTCCCGCGCCCGACCCGGCCGCGCAGCTGATGCAGCTGCGCGAGCCCCATGCGCTCGGCGTTCTCGATGACCATGAGCGTCGCATTCGGCACATCCACCCCGACTTCGATCACGGTGGTGGCGACGAGCAGCTGCAGCCGCCCGGCCCTGAAGGCGAGCATCGCCTGGTCGCGCGCCGCCGCCGGAGTGCGCCCGTGCACCAGGCCCACCTTCACGCCGGGGAGTGCCGTCGCGAGGCGCGCCGCGGTGTCTTCCGCCGCCTGCGCCCGCAGCTCCTCGGACACATCGATCAGCGGGCACACCCAGTAGGCCTGGCGCCCGGCGCGGCAGGCTTCGACGATGCGTGCCACCACTTCGGCACGGCGCTGCTCCGGCACCACCACTGTCTGCACCGTTGTGCGACCGGGAGGCCGCTCATCGATCACCGAGATGTCGAGATCGGCGTAGGCGGTCATGGCGAGGGTGCGGGGGATCGGGGTGGCGGTCATGATGAGCTGGTGCGGCAGCCGCCCGCCGCGCTGGCCCTTCTCCGAGAGCCGCAGCCGTTGCTGCACGCCGAAACGGTGTTGCTCGTCCACGATCACGAGCGCGAGGTTCGCAAACTCGATCCCCTCCTGGAACAGGGCGTGCGTGCCCACCACCACGCGGATCTCCCCGGCGGCGATGCGGGCTCGCGCGCTGCGGCGCGTGCGGGCGGGCAGCGCACCGGACACGAGCGCGACCGTCTCGCCGAGCGGCGCGAACCAGTCGCGAAAGCTGCGCCAGTGCTGCTCGGCGAGGAGCTCGGTCGGCGCCATGAGCGCCGCCTGCGCGCCGCTGCCGGCGGCGCGCGCCGCGGCAGCGGCGGCCACCACCGTCTTGCCGCAACCGACATCCCCCTGCAGCAGGCGCACCATCGGAGCGCTCCCGGCAAGGTCCGCGTCAGCCTCGGCGAGCGCCCGTGACTGTGCGCCGGTGAGGGCGAACGGCAGCGCCGCGAGGAAGCGCTGCGCGAGTCGCCCCTCGTCCTCGAGGGGCGGCGCGGCATCGCTCCTGAGCGCACGCTTGCGCAGCTTCAGCGCCAGGTGATGGGCGAGCAGCTCCTCGAACGCCAGCCGTCGTTGTGCCGGGTGGCGCCCGGCGGCGAGCTCCGCGAGCTGCGCTCCGCGCGGGGGCGCGTGCAGGTACTCGAGCGCCTGGCGCAGCGTCGGCAGCCCCGCCGGCAGCTCCGGTTCTGCCAGGAGCTCGGCCGGCCCGGTGCTGGCGAGCTCGCGCAGCGCGGCCGCGATCAGGGCGCGCAGCCGCCCCTGCGGGACGCCCTCGGTGAGCGGATAGATCGGCGTCAGGGTCTCATCCAGCGGCGGGTTGTCTTCGTGGAGCCGGCGATACTCCGGGTGCACCATCTCGATTCCAAGCGGCCCGCGCCGCACCTCCCCGAAGCAGCGCAGCCGCAGGCCACGCGCGAGGTTGTGCTGCTGGCTGGCGGAGAAATAGAAGAAGCGCAGCGTGAGCATCCCGGAGCCATCGGAGATGCGCGTGAGGAGCTGGCGGCGGCCACGGTAGGCGACCTCGGTGAGCTGGATCTCTCCTTGCACCGCCGCACGCACCCCGGGGAGGAGCGAGCCGATCGCGGTGATCTGCGTGCGGTCCTCGTAGCGCAGCGGCAGCAGGAACAGCAGGTCCGCGACGCGCGTGACCCCGAGTCTCGAGAGGCGCTCGGCGAGAGCGGCGCCGACGCCGCGCAAGGCCGTGACCGGGCGCTCATCGACCCCGGGGACGGCGCCCGCGGCAGCAGC
>DASQRV010000185.1:0-2153 GCA_035642735.1 Steroidobacteraceae bacterium | reverse complement strand
GCGAGACGCCACCACCCGCGGTGCGCGAGGCGCAGCCGCCCGCGGCCGCCGCACCCTCAGCGCCTTCCTCTTGGTTTCGCCGTCACCGGCATCGCGGACTGCAACCGTGGGTCGCGGCCGCCAATCCGCTGGCGGTCGATGCGGGCATCGAGATTCTCAAGCAGGGCGGCAAGGCGGTCGATGCCGCGGTCGCCGTGCAGGCGATGCTCGGGTTGGTCGAGCCGCAGAGCTCCGGTGTCGCCGGCGGCGCGTTCCTCATGTACTACGATGCGCACACCGGCAAGGTGACCGCGTTCGATGGCCGTGAGAAGGCCCCGGCGGGCGCTCACCCGGACATGTTCCTCGACGAGCACGGCAAGCCCCTCTCGTACGTCGAGGCCGTCCGCAGCGGCCGCTCGACCGGCGTGCCGGGCGTCATGGCCATGCTGTGGAGCGCGCACCACAAGTTCGGCGCCATGCACTGGCTGGAGCTGTTTCAGCCCGCGATCCGCAGCGCCTCGCAGGGCTTCAAGGTGACCGAGCGGCTCGCGATGTTTCTGAGCGAGGGCTCGCCATTTCCGCCGACCAACGAGGTGCGCAACCTTTTCTCGCGCCCCGATGGCGACGTCATCGAGGAGGGCGACCTGTTCCAGAATACGCAGTACGCGCACACCCTCGAAGCCATCGCGCGCGATGGACCGCGCGCCCTTTACGAGGGAGAGATCGCCGAACAGATCGTGCACACCACGCACCAGGCGCCGCTCCCGGGCACGATGACCGACAAGGACCTGAGCGCCTATCGCGCCGAGGTGTCCGAGCCCCTGTGCCGGCCCTATCGTGGCTACTCGGTGTGCGTGCCACCGCCCCCCTCGAGCGGTGTTTCGCTGCTGCAGATGCTCGCCATTCTCGATCGCACCGATATCGCCACCCGGCACCCGTCCGATCCGCAGGCCTGGTTTCTGTTCGCGCAGGCGAGCCGGCTCATCTATGCCGACCGCGACCGCTACGTCGCGGACCCGCGCTTCGTGCCGGTGCCGGTCGAGCGAATGCTCGATCCGGCGTACGTGCGCTTGCGGGCGCAGCTGATCGGCGATCACGCCGGCCCGCCGCCGCCTCCGGGAGACATCCCATTGCCGCGCGGGCGTGATGCCACCACCGAGTCCGCGGGAACCAGCCATTTCGTGGTGGTCGATGCCGACGGCGATGTGGTTTCCATGACGACGACCGTCGAGTCGATCTTCGGCTCCGGGCGCACGGTCGGTGGTTTCGTCCTCAACAACCAGCTCACCGACTTCTCCTTCGTGCCCACCGAGGGTGGCCAGCTCGTGGCGAATGCCGTGCAGGGCGGCAAGCGGCCGCGCTCTTCGATGGCGCCGGTCATCGTCCTCGATCGCACCGGTGACTTCGTCGCCGCGCTCGGCTCCCCCGGAGGCTCGGCCATTCTCGAGTACAACGCCAAGACGCTCGTGGGCCTGCTCGCCTGGAAGATGCCCCTCAAGCAGGCGATCGAGCTGCCGAACCTGATCGCGCGCGGCGACACCTTCAGCGGGGAGCTGACCCGGTTCTCCCCGGCAGTGCTCGCGGGACTGCGCGAGCGCGGCATCGAGCTCAAGGCCGGGCACGCCGAAAACTCAGGCCTCCACGGGGTGGTGCGGCTCGCCGATGGCAGCTACACCGGAGCCGCCGACTCGCGCCGCGAGGGGGTGGCGCGCACGCTCGCGCCGCAGCCGGCCGTACAGAAACACGCCGCGGTGCACTGAATGCCGCGTCCGCTCAGCGGTGTGTGGCGAGGGGTGGGAAACCGAGATCGTCCGCGCCGCGCCAGCGCGTCCACTGGCCGATCACGAGATCCGGATAGTCGCGTCGCCCGATGCTGCCGTTGTAGCGCGCCAGCGCCTTGCGCACGTCGTTGTGCTCGTAGCCGAGATAAAAGCGCAGGATGGCGCAACCCATGCGAATGTTGGGTGCGACGTGCACCAGCTGGTAGCGGCGCAGGCCGAGCCGCTCCGGCCAGAACGGCATCACCTGCATGAGCCCGACGGCGCCCGCGGACGAGACCGCCCAGCGGTCGAAGCGGCTCTCCACCGCGATGAGTGCCATCACGAGTCCCGGCGGCAGCCGCGCTTCCCCGGGGCGGTGCGTCTCGCAGTACACCTGCTGCAGGATGTCCAGCC
>DASQRV010000184.1:0-7233 GCA_035642735.1 Steroidobacteraceae bacterium | reverse complement strand
TCGAGTCCTTCTCCTCGGCAGGCGGCGATCCGATCCTGTTCGACAGCTCCGGGAATCGACTCGCTGCACCACAGTACCGCCAGAAGCCGGACTTCGTCGGCCCTGACGGGGTCAACACGTCGTTCTTTGGCTTCCGAATCGCCGGCACCCCGTGGGCATATAACCCCACGGTGAACAGCTGCCAGAACGATGCCACCTACAACAATTTCCTGGGAACCTCCGCGGCGACCCCGCATGCCGCCGCCGCGGCCGCACTCATGCTACAGGCGAACTCCGCGCTCACGCCCGCGCAGATCTACGGTGCCCTGCAGTCGACCGCGCTCGCCATGCCCGTGGGGGCCAATCCCACGCCCGACTACCTGTCAGGTTATGGCTTCATCCAGGCGGATGCGGCGCTCGCCGCGCTCCCGCCCGCGGCGCCCTCCCTCACGCTGCCCGCTTCCTCGGTCACCGTCGGCAACTCCACCACCCTCACGTGGTCGGCCTACAACGTGACCGGCTGTACCGCCTCGGGCAGCTGGAGCGGCACGCAGAACACGAGCGGCTCGCTCACCATTACTCCGACCGCCGCCGGCACCGACAGTTACACCCTCACGTGCACCAACCCCCATGGATCGGCGCAGAAAACCGCGACACTCACGGTGCAGTCGGCGCCAGCGAGTAGTGGCGGCGGGGGCGGTGGCGGGCTCGACGGGCTCACCTTGCTCGCGCTGGCGTCGCTCGGCGGCGCCGGACTGGCGCAGCGCACTCGTGGCAGACGGTTGCTGAAGATTCAGGGTCCCGGCCACTGAGCCCGGACCGGCCCGCTACGAGCCTCGAGCGGGCGCAACGACGCCCGCGGCGCTACCGTGTTGGAAAGCGTGCGCACCGGGCGCACGGCGCTCTCTGTTAGACTGGCCGCCGGAAGGCACCGTGCGAGCACTGACGGCCACATGGTTGTGCGCTCTCGCGCTCATGCGTGCCGGCAGCACGTGGGCCGCGGACCCGACGCCCTACGGCAGTGCCGATGCCAAATTCGCCAACTTCGCCTTCGCGAGTGAGATCGGCTCGGGTGTCTACGAGATCTCGGGCAGCACCATCACGGTATACACGTTCGAGCCCGGCTACATACTGCGGAACGCGGAGCCGAACGGAGGCCGACCAGGCATCCGGCTCATCTTTCCTTTCACCGTCGGCTTCTTCAATTTCGCCACCGAAGACCTGTTGCATCTGGAGCTGCCGAGCTCGATCGGGGCGCTCAGCTTCGAGCCCGGTGTCGAGCTCGACTACTGGATCACCGATGGGTGGGACCTCTATCCGTATGTCAAGGCGGGCGGGACGCTCGCTTCCTCAGCCCAGGTGAACGCCATCATCTACGGCACCGGGCTGCGCAGCGATTACCGCTTCGACGCGTTCGGAAACTTCGGCCTGTGGCGCGCGACGCTCGCCTACGCGGCGGCGCATTACCACGATGTGCCGAGTGAATCGTTCACGCGGCTGCGTGATGGCGTCGAGCTGCGCCGCAATCTCAACCTGACGTTTCACTCGCGAGCTGTGGAGGTCGCTCCCTATGCGATCCTCGATGTTTATTTCAACGCGCCCTCGGGTCCCTCCTCGGGCATTGCCCCAAAGACGTTCCAGTACGAGATCGGGCTGATGATGGGCGTGACGCCGCGCTGGGTGGTTCTGGGCGTGCCGCTCCCGCGCCTCGGTATCGGTTATCGCGAGGCCGGGGTGCTCTCGGGGTGGCGCCTGGTGCTCGGCGACCCGTTCTGAGGCGGGTAAACCCCGTGTGTGTGTATGCGTTAGGATGAGGCAGCGGGGCCGCGTCCGCCGCGTCCTGCCGCCGAGGTCAGACAGCATGAAACGCCTGTTGCTTACCGCTCTCACGGTCTCTCTCACCGCATCGACGCTGTCGGCGTGCGCACCCTACGTGAGATCCGACGTGAACACCGCGGCCATCAGCCACGTTCACTGCGGCACCTTCGCCTGGGCCGGCGAGTTCCGCAGCAACAGCCCTCTGCGCAGCACCATCGCCAACCCCGTGAACGAGAGCCGCCTGCGGGCGGCCATCGCCTCCCACCTCGGGACGGTTCAGCCCGGGCCGGGGAACGCAGATTGCCTGGTCGGCTATGGGATCGGCGGGTACTCCACGGTGAGCGGCGCCTACCCCTATCCCTACGGATGGGCCTGGAACTACCCGTACGGCTGGGGCCCCGGACCTTATCCGTACGGCTGGGGTGCCGGACCTTATGTTTACCGCGAAGGCGTCATCGCGATTGACGTCTACGACGCCAGGACCGGGCAGCCGCTGTGGCATGCCTCGACCGAGCAGAGTCTCTTCGGGGCGACCGGTCCAGAAGCCGAGAAACGTATCGACGCGGCGGTCTCCGCCCTCTTCAGCAAGTACCCCTGGCGCGCGGGCTGAGGCGCCCGCGACGACGCACCGGCCTTCGCACTGTTCGCCGTGGCGCGAACGGGGCAAGATCAGCCGGTGCGCGAGCCCTTCGGACTGAGCCTGATATTCCTCAACGTGCTGCTCGAGCAGCTCGGCCTCCCCCTGCCCGCCGTCCCGACGCTCGTCATCGCCGGGGCACTGGCCGCGAACGGCCGGCTGCCGGCGTCCGGGGTGTTCGCACTCGCGGTGGCGGCCTGCCTGATCGGCGACAGCAGCTGGTATCTGGCCGGCCGCAGGTACGGGTCGCGCGTGATGAAGCTGCTGTGCCGCATCTCACTCACGCCCGACACCTGTGTCAGCCAGACACAGGCGAGCTTCGAGCGCTGGGGTCCCCGCGCACTGGTCGTCGCCAAATTCGTCCCGGGGCTGTCGCTGATCGCGCCCCCGCTCGCCGGTGCCACACACATGCGCTTCGGACGGTTTGCCGTCTTCAGTTCGGCCGGTGCGGTCCTGTGGGTCGGCGCCGCACTCATCGCCGGCCGGCTGCTGAAATCACAGATCGCGCAGCTCCTGCCTCGCCTCAGCGGAATCGGCGGCACGGTCGTGGTCGTCATCCTCGCCCTGTTGGGCGCCTACATCGGGTTCAAGTGGTGGGAGCGACGGCGCTTCTACGCAGCCCTCGACATGGCGCGCATCAACGTCGATGAGCTCAACGATCGGATGCAGGGCGCGACGGCGCCCGTGGTGGTGGATGTGCGCTCGCCGACGGCGCGCAATCTCGAGCGGCGACGGATCCCCGGCGCGCTGTACGTGCCCATGCAGCAGGTCGAGCAGCACGTGCGCGACCTGCCGCGCGACCGCGAGATCATCCTCTACTGCACCTGCCCGAACGAAGCTTCCGCGGCACAGGCAGCGCGGCTGCTGTTCCGTCAGGGATTCAGTCACGTGCGGCCGCTGCGCGGCGGCCTAGATGCCTGGATAGCCGCCGGCTACGCGGTCGAGGAAGTTCCCGTCTCCGCGGAGAGCTTGCCCGCGGATGCCGTCGCGGCACCGCCGCTGCGCTGAGCGCGAACCGCTGCAGCCTCCGGCGGACCGTTGCTGAGCCGCTCGCGTACCTCGGCCCACAGCTGCGCGTAAAGGAGCGCCGCGGTGCTGGTGGGCGCGCTCGCCGGCAGCGGCACCCGGCGCACGCTCATGCGCTCGATCTCGCTCCAGTCCGGCACTTCCGTCGCAAGGAGCTGCGGAAACTGCGCACGCGCCTCGGCGATGAGCTCCGCGTGCAGCGAGCGGCGCCGGTCGACGAGGGAGAAAAAAGGCATGAGCATGAGATCGGTCCAGCCCTCGCGCGCGATGAACTCGTACAACTGCACCAGCATCCGCAGCGACAGCGGCGTCGGCACGAGGGGCACGATGATCGCGTCCGCCGCCCGCAGCACGTTCTCGGAGAGCAGCGAGATGCCCGCCGGACAGTCGAGAAACAGCGTGGCGTAGATCTCGCGCAGCGGCCGGCTCATCTTCAACAGCCGTTCCGTCGGGTGGCGACGCGCGGCGAGGTGCACCGCGAAGTTGCGGTAGGAAAAATCCGCCGGCAGCAGATCGAGCCGCGGATAGCCACTCGCGAGAATGAGCTCCTCGAGCTCCACCTTGCCGGCGAGCAGCCGCTTCACCGAGGCGTGCTCGTGCGTGTCGCCGCGCAAAGCATAGGTGGCCGCGCCCTGCGGATCGAGGTCCCAGAGGAGCGTCGCGGCGCCACCGGCGGCAGACAGGTAGGCGAGATTGACTGCGGTGGTGGTCTTGCCGACGCCACCCTTGATGCTCGTGACCGCGACGATCCTCACGGCACGAGCATACGCTAGGGAGAGCCGCGTCGCTTAACCGACCCGCACCTCACGTGATCGAGCCGGGCTTGCGCAGCATCTTGCCGATCTCCGCGGCGTGCGCTTCCTCGGCGGCGATCTGCGCACGCGCGTACTCCTCGAGCAGGATGTTGCGCCCGGCGACGATCGCGAGGAGCTTGCGATACTCGGCGAGTCCTTCCTGCTCGTGCGCCAGCGCCTCGCGCAGGATCTCGTCGACGTTGTGCTTGTGGGTCTCGAGCAGCGGCCCGATCTTCAGCGACGGGTGCTCGCCGAGGCTGGTGATGTGCTCGCCCGCCTGCACCGCGTGTGCCTGCGACTCGTCCGCCTGGGTGCGCAGCCAGGCGACGATCGGGATGCGGTTGTGCCCGAAGATCATGAAGCTGTAGTGCAGATAGCGCACCAGGCCGGCGAGCTCGAGCTCGAGGATGCGCTTGAGGATCTCGACGACCCGGGTAGTTTCCGCCTTGCCGAGCTCGGGTTGGGTCATGAGGGTCTCCCTGCAGCGTTGCGCCGCGGATGGTAGGGCCTGTTGGTGTATCGTACAGCGTCAGCGGCCAGTGCGTCGGGAGCGCCACACACCGGGGTCCCCGGGAAATCGGGCGTCTTGATGGTCGGCTGGTGGCTTACTTATCGCGTCAAGCGTGATTTCCTGGGGTGGTTCATGAGCGGGTTCTATGACATCGCGGTCACGCGGATCGACGGCACAGCGGACCTGCTCGGCGCGTTGCGGGGCAAGGTTGCACTCGCCGTCAACGTCGCCAGTCAGTGCGGCCTGACACCGCAGTACCAGGGGCTGGAGGAGCTGCAGCGCGAGCTCGCTCCCGAGGGCTTCACGGTCGTGGGCTTCCCTTGCAATCAGTTCGCCGGCCAGGAACCCGGCAGCGAAACCGAGATCGCCGACTTCTGCCGCAGCCGCTACGACGTCACCTTCCCACTGAGCTCGAAGCTCGAGGTGAACGGCCCGCAGCGCCATCCCGTCTATGAGTTCCTGACCTCGGCCGCGAGCGGTGCTCCGGGGGACATCAACTGGAACTTCGAGAAGTTCCTCATCGGCCGCGACGGCCGCGTGCTGAAGCGCTATCCGCCGGAGACGCGACCGCGCGACAACGCTCTGATGCAGGACATCGCCGACGCGCTCTGAAGCACCCCGCACAGACCACCCGGGAAGCGCGATGCCCGAGTTTGATTTCGCCATACTCGGCGCCGGTGCCATCGGCTCGATCCTCGGCGCGCATCTGGCGCGCGCCGGTCACCGCGTCGTGATGCTGGCGCGCGGCACGCGCGCCGCGTTCCTCGAGCAGCACGGGCTCGTGATCCGCGGGCTCGCTGAGCTCACCGCCGCGGTGAGCACCCTGCGCGATCCGCGCGCGCTGCGCGCTGCGGGCACGCTCATTGTCGCGACCAAGACACCGGGCACCGCTGCCGCACTCGAGCCGCTGCGCCGGGTGCAGCTCGATGTCGCGCTGTCGATTCAGAACGGGCCGCTGAAGAACGAGCTGCTCGCGAATGCCTTCGGCCCGGCACGCGTGCTCGGAGCGCTCGCCGACACGAGTGGCGAGCTCCTGCCTTCGGGCGAGGTGCTCTTCACCCGCAACGTGTGCCTCTACGTGGGCGAGCTCGGTGGTGGCGACAGCGCCCGTGCCCGGCGCCTCGCGCAGGTGCTCGACTCCGCCGGCGTGCGCGCCGCAGCCACCCCGGAGATCCGCACCCTCGAGTGGTCGAAGTTCTGCGGCTGGGTGGGACTCATGCCGCTGTCGGTGACCACCCGGGCGCACACCTGGAGGTTTCTGTCCGATCCGGACGCGGCACTGCTCGTCACGCGCCTGGTGCGCGAGACCGGCGCGCTCGCACGCACCCTCGGCATCGGCCTCTCCGACAGCGCGGTGCTGCCGGCCGCCACGTTATGTGCGGCCGCCGAGAGCGACGCCGTTGCGCTCGTCATGCGGATCGGCGATGAGTACCGCAGCAATGTGCCGACCCACCGCATGTCGGCGCTCCAGGACGTGGAGGCGGGTCGCCCTCTCGAAGTGCACGAGACTCTCGGCTACGCGTGCGAGAAAGCGCGCGAGCTCGGGCTCGATCTGCCACTGCTCGCGGCATTCACGCGGCTCATCGCCGCCATCGACCGCATGCGTTAGACGCCGGTCAGCGGCCGTTGGCGACGCCGGTCGCCTGGCCGCCGCCGCCCGCGCCGGCGAGGCCGCGGTACTCGAGGAGCGGCTCGATCTCGGGGGCGCGCCCGTAGAAATTGCGGAACAGCACCTGGGGATCCTCGCTCCGGCCGCGCGACAGCACCTGGGCGCGCAGGAAATCCCCGTTCGCTCGCGTCAGCCCACCGTGCGTGTGGAACCACTCACCGGTATCGCGCGCCAGCACCTCGCTCCACAGATAAGCGTAGTAGCCGGCCGAGTAGCCCGATTCGAAGATGTGCGTGAAGTAGGTCGAGTGGTAACGCGGCGGAACCGGCGGGTAGTCGAGTCCGCTCGTCTGCAGCGCATGTTGCTCGAATGCCGGCACCTGCTCTGCACTCGGTGCCTGCGCAACCTTGATCTGGTGCCAGGCCTGGTCCAGCAACGCCGCCTCGAGATACTCGGTAGTGGCGTAGCCCTGATTGAACTTCTGCGCCGCGAGCACCCGGGCAAGCAGCTCCGGCGGCATCGGCGCGCCGGTCTGGTAGTGACGGGCGTAATGCGCCACCACCGACGGCTCACGCGCCCACATCTCGTTGTACTGCGAGGGGTACTCGACGAAATCCCGCGGCACGGCAGTGCCTGAGAGCAGCGGGTAGCGCACATCCGACAGCATGCCGTGCAGCGCGTGACCGAACTCATGGAACATGGTCGTCACTTCATCGAAGGTGAGCAACACCGGCTGCCCGGGCTGGGGCTTGGGGATATTGAGGTGATTCGCCACCACCGGCTTCTGCTCCAGCAGCCGCGACTGTTCCACGTAGGAGCTCATCCAGGCGCCGCCCTGCTTGTTGTCGCGCGCGAAATA
>DASQRV010000183.1:0-3086 GCA_035642735.1 Steroidobacteraceae bacterium | reverse complement strand
TCGATCCCGCGGTGCGCACCGATCCGACCGTCTATCCGCCACCCGCGGTACGCGCACGCTTGACGCCGGAGCGGGCGCGGCCGGCAGACTACCAGCGGCTGCTGACGCGCGCCTGGACGCGCTTCAAGACCGGTAAGTGAGACCGAAGCCTGCGATGAACGACATGAACGCCGTTGCCGGGACGAACGCCCACGCGCCCGCGGACGCCGAGCGCGACTCTGCCTACGTGCGCATCGCGCACGTGACCAAGAAGTTCGGCGATTTCGTGGCGGTCGATGACGTGTCGCTCGACATCCGCCGTGGCGAGATCTTCTGCCTGCTGGGCGGCTCGGGCTCGGGGAAAACGACGCTGCTGCGGATGCTGGCCGGCTTCGAGCGCCCGAGCGCCGGCACCATCTGGATCGATGGCGTCGACATGAGCACCATTCCGCCGTACGAGCGCCCGGTGAATATGATGTTCCAGTCGTACGCGCTCTTCCCGCACATGACCGTCGACAAGAACGTCGCCTTCGGGCTCGAGCAGGAGGGACTGTCGCGCGAGTCGATCCGCCGCCAGGTGGGGGAGATCCTCGACATCGTCAAGATGAACGGCTTCGGGGCGCGCAAGCCGCACCAGCTCTCCGGCGGGCAGCGCCAGCGCGTGGCGCTGGCGCGCGCGCTGGTGAAGCGCCCGAAGCTGCTGCTGCTCGATGAGCCGCTCGCCGCGCTCGACAAGAAGCTGCGCGAGCACACCCAGTTCGAGCTGCTCAACATCCAGCAGCGGCTCGGCGTCACCTTCATCGTGGTCACCCACGACCAGGAGGAGGCCATGACGCTCGGCCAGCGACTCGGAGTCATGAATCACGGCCGCATCGTGCAGGTGGGGACGCCGTCCGACATCTACGAATCACCGGCGACGCGCTTCGTCGCCGATTTCATCGGCTCGGTCAACATGTTCGAGGGCCGGGTGAGCGATGAGCGGCCGGAGGGCCTGCGGCTCGAGTGCGACGAGCTCGGCTCCGCGCTGCGCGCGGAGCGCACGGTGAGCTGTGCGCGTGGCGCCACGGTGTGGGCCGCGATCCGGCCGGAGAAGATCAACATCAGCCGCGAGCCACCGCCGTCGGCGGATTCCGGCGAAGCCGAGAACAGCGTGCACGGCACCGTGCGCGAGATCGCCTACATGGGCGATATGTCGATTTACCTGGTGCAGCTGGCCTCCGGCAAGATGCTGCGCGTGACGCTGCCCAACACCACGCGCGGCGGCGACCGGCCGATTGCCCGCGAGGAAAGCGTGTGGCTCTCCTGGCACGGCTCGAGCCCCGTGGTGCTCACCGAGTAGGGGGGCGATTGCCGCGCCTGACGCTCTCGGCCGGGCGGCGACTGATCGCGGGGATTCCGACCCTGTGGCTGCTGCTGCTGTTCCTCGTCCCGTTCCTCATCGTTTTCCGCATCTCCTTCTCCGAGGTGCGCCTGGCGATCCCGCCGTACACGCCGCTCATCGCCTGGCACCACGGCGGGCCGATACTCGAGCTGCACACCTCGGCCTACTCGTTCCTGTTCACCGACCCGCTGTACATCAGCTCCTATCTGTACTCGCTCAAGGTGGCCGCGGTCTCGACGCTGTGTTGTCTGCTGATCGGTTACCCGATGGCCTACGCCATCGCGCGCGCCGACGCGACCGCGCGCTCGGTACTGCTGATGCTCATCGTGTTGCCGTTCTGGACGTCGTTCCTGCTGCGCGTCTACGCCTGGATCGGGCTGCTGAAGTACAACGGCGTGATCAACAACGTGCTGCTGTACCTCGGCGTGATCCACCAGCCGCTCGCGATGCTGCAGACCGACTTCGCGGTCTACATCGGCATCGTCTATTCCTACCTGCCGTTCATGATCCTGCCGCTCTACACCAACCTCGAGAAGCACGACCCGACGCTGCTGGAAGCCGCCGCGGACCTCGGCGCGCGGCCGCTGCGCGCATTCCTCGCGATTACGCTGCCGCAGTCTCTCCCCGGCATCCTCGCCGGGTCGCTGCTGGTGTTCATCCCGGCGGTGGGCGAGTACGTGATACCGACCCTGCTCGGACGCACCGATCAGCTGATGATCGGCCGCGTGCTGTCGGATGAGTTCTTCGAGAACCGCGACTGGCCGGTGGCGAGCGCCGTGGCGATCCTGGCGCTGCTGCTGCTGGTCGTGCCGATCATACTGTTCCAGCGCCTGCAGCGGCGCGAGCTGGAGACCGACACGTGAGCTCGCGCGGACTTTTCGCACGCACCATGCTCGTGCTCGGGCTGGTGTTCCTGTACGTGCCGATCGCATCGATGATGGTGTTCTCCTTCAACAACTCGCGCCTCGTCACGGTGTGGGATGCAGCGCATTCCCCCACCCTCAAGTGGTACAAGGCGCTCCTCAGCAACCAGCAGATCCTCGGCGCCGCCTGGCTCTCGATCCGCATCGCGCTGATCTCGGCAAGCGTCGCGGTGGTGCTCGGCACGCTCGCCGGGATGGCGTTGGCGCGTTTTGGACCGTTCCGCGGCCGGCTGCTGCTCGCTGGCATGACCACCGCCCCGATCGTCATGCCCGAGGTGATCACCGGCTTATCGCTCCTGCTGCTGTTCGTCGCGCTGGGCCAACTGATCGGCTGGCCGCGCGGGGTGGGAGCCGTCACGATCACGCTCGCCCACATCACCTTCTGCATGGCCTACGTGACGGTGGTCGTGCAGTCGCGCTTCGCCGGGTTCGACGAATCGCTGGAGGAGGCCGCCATGGACCTCGGGGCGCGGCCGTTGACGGTGTTCGGGCGCATCACGCTGCCGCTCATCCTGCCGGCGATCGCTTCCGGGTGGCTGCTGGCGTTCACGCTTTCGTGGGATGATCTGGTCATCACGCAGTTCGTCGCCGGGCCCGGGTCGAGCACGCTGCCGATGGTCATTTTCTCCAAGGTGCGCTTTGGCGTGACACCGGACGTCAACGCCCTCGCCACCATCATGGTCCTGATCGTGGCGAGCGGTATCGCGCTCTCCACGGTGTGGATGCGTTACCGCGAGCGGCGTCGGGAGCGTGACCTGCAGCTCGCCGCGGCGGCGAATCTGTGAGCTCGACGAGTCAGGCGG
>DASQRV010000182.1:0-2537 GCA_035642735.1 Steroidobacteraceae bacterium | reverse complement strand
GGATGCAGGCCATCTTCCTGCATCAGCGCCGGATCGAGCGCCACCTTGTCCAACAGGAACGGTACGAGCGGCAGGTGGTACTGGTGTGCCAGCTCGGGGTACACCCGGGCAAACTCCTCCGTGTAGCGCGGGCCGTAATTCGGCGGAATGCGCATGCCAACGAGCAGCACGCGTGCCCCGGCCGCCTGCGACAGCTGCACCATGCGGGCGAGGCTCTCGTGCAGGGCGCTCACCGGCAGACCCCGCAGGCCGTCGTTGGCGCCGAGCTCCAGGATCACGATCTCCGGGGTGTGCAGCTGCAGCGCCCGCGGCAGTCGCTCGAGCCCGCCGGTGCTGGTTTCGCCGCTGACACTGGCGTTGACGATCTGGTATCCGTACCCTTGGGCCTGCAATCGCTGCGCAAGCAGTGCCACCCAACCCTGCTCAGCCCGGATTCCGTAGGCGGCGCTCAGGCTGTCGCCGAACACAAGGATCGTACGGTCGGAGGCCACCGCGTTCTGGAGCGCGATGCATAACAACCCGATGCCGAGCGCCCAGGCCCCGGCGAGCCGCAGTGATGTCCTCAAGGCTGAAAACCTCTCCAAGGAGGTTAGCAGCCCGGAAGGTTCACTGACCATCGTCGACGATGTCTCGCTCGCCATCGCCGCCGGCGAGTCGGTGGCGGTGCGCGGCCCCTCGGGCGCGGGCAAGTCGACGCTGCTCGCCCTGTTGGCGGGACTCGATCTGCCGACCCGCGGGCGCGTGCTGCTCGAGGGTCATGATCTCACCCGGCTCGATGAGGACGGCCGCGCGCGGCTGCGCGCTCAGCGCGTCGGGTTCGTGTTCCAGTCCTTTCACCTGATCCCGGCGCTCACGGCACTCGAGAACGTGATGCTGCCGCTCGAATTGGCGGGTCGCAGCGATGCGCGCCGTACCGCCGCGGAAACGCTGGCCGGCGTGGGGCTGGCGCGGCGCACCGGGCACTATCCGCGGCAGCTCTCCGGCGGGGAACAGCAGCGCGTCGCAATCGCACGCGCCTTCGTCACGCGTCCGGCAGTGCTGTTCGCCGACGAGCCGACCGGCAACCTCGACACTGCGACCGGTGCACGGGTGGGGGAGCTGCTGTTCGAGCTCAATGCCCAGGCGCATACGACGCTCGTCCTGGTCACGCACGACCGTGAGCTCGCCGCGCGCTGCGCCCGGGTGGTGGACATGGAAGCCGGGCGCGCGCTGTGAAGGCGCTGCGACTGGCGTTACGCACGCTCGGGCGCGAGTGGCGCTCGGGCGAGCTCGGCGTGCTGCTGCTCGCGCTCACCGTCGCGGTCGCAGCGCTCACCGGGGTCGGCTTTCTCGTCAGCCGCATCAGTGCCGCCGTCGCGCTCCAGGCGAGCGCGGTGCTCGCCGCGGACCTGCGGCTCGGTTCCCCGCAGCCGCTCGATGAGGCGTACTTCGTCGAAGCCGGGCGGCGCGGCGTGCGCGCGGCGCGCAGCACCAACCTGTTGTCGGTCGTGTTCAACGGCGATGCGAGTCAACTCACCAACATCGCGGCGGTGACCGGCGGTTACCCGCTGCGCGGCCGGGTGCTGGTGGCCGATGAGCCCTTCGCCAGGGGCACGCCGGCGGCCGGCGTACCGCTACCGGGGGAAGTGTGGCCGGACTCGAAGCTGCTCGCCGCGATCGGCGCTCAGGTCGGCTCGCGCCTCACGATTGGTGCGGCGGAGTTCCGCGTCGGCCGTGTGCTCATCTCGCGGCCGGACCAGGGAGGCACCTTCGCCGAGCTCGCTCCCACTCTCCTCATGAATGCCGCCGACCTCCCGGCCACGCGCCTGATCCAGCCGGGCAGCCGCGTCAGCTACGGCGGCCTGTTCGCGGCGGACCGCTCGCGTATCGATGAGTTCAAGGGCTGGCTCGCCCAGCACAAGCGTCGCGGCGAGCGGCTGCGTGATATCACCGAGGCGAGTCCCCAGGTGCGCAACGCCGTCGAGCGTGCCGGCCGCTTCCTGAGTCTCGCGAGCCTCGTGAGCGTGCTGCTGTGCGCGATCGCGGTCGCCATGGCGGCGCGCCGCTACGTCCACCGTCACCTCGATGCGGTCGCGCTGCTGAAGACACTCGGGGCGACGCGCAGCTTCACGCTCGCCGTATCGGTGCTGCAGCTGCTGGCGCTCGCACTCGCAGCAGCGACGGTCGGCGCCGCGCTCGGCTTCATCGCGCAGGAGTGGCTGCTGCGCACCATCCGGGGACTGCTGAGCGTCACGGAGCTCCCGGCAGCGAGCGCGACGCCGCTCGCGGTCGGCTTCGTCACCGCGGTCGCGGTACTGGCCGGCTTCGCCCTGCCACCGTTGCTGCAGTTATCGCGCGTGCCGGCGCTGCGCGTTCTGCGGCGCGATGTCGGGCCGCCGCCACCGCTGGTGCTGCTGGCCTTCGGGCCGGCGCTCGCGGTGGTGCTGCTCCTCATCTACTGGGTGGTGCCGGAGCGGCGCATGTTCCTCTACTTCACCGCCGGGCTCGTCGCTTTCGTGTTGGTCCTGACACTCGCCGGCGTGCTGCTGGTCGCGCTC
>DASQRV010000181.1:0-2689 GCA_035642735.1 Steroidobacteraceae bacterium | reverse complement strand
ACGTCGCCGGGCAGGCCACGCGCGTCGGCGAGGCGGCCGCGCGGCTCACGGCGTCCGGGGTGCGGGTGGCGTTGTTCATCGATCCGGAGCGACGGCAGATCGAGGCCGCGCGCAGCGCGGGTGCGCCGGTGGTCGAGCTGCATACCGGGGCGTACGCCGAGGCACGTGGCGCGGCCGCGGCCACCGAGCTCGAGCGGCTGCGCTCCGCGGCACGCGTGGCCACGAGCCTCGGACTGGAAGTGCACGCCGGCCACGGCCTCAATTACCACAACGTGCAACCGGTGGCCGCACTGCGCGAGATCGTCGAGCTCAACATCGGTCATGCGCTCGTGGCGCGCGCGCTGTTCGTCGGCTTGCCGGCTGCCGTGCGCGAGATGAAGGCGCTCATGCGGGAAGCGCGCCCGTGATATTCGGCATCGGCGTCGATGTGCTCGAGAGCGCGCGCATCGCCCAAACGCTCGAGCGCTTCGGCGCGCGCTTCATCGAACACCTGCTGATGCCCGAGGAGCACGCGCAGCTCGCCCGTACCGTGCGTCCCGAGCGCTTCCTCGCCATGCGCTTCGCCGCCAAGGAAGCGATCGTCAAGGCCATGGGTACCGGTTTCGCGCACGGCGTGTGGATCCGCGACGTGGGAGTCGTGCAGAACGCCTGGGGCAAGCCCGAGGTCGTGTTTTCCGAGCGCGGCGAGCGGGTCCGTCGCGGGCTCGGGGTCGGCGATGCGCACGTGACTCTCAGCGACGAGCGCGGCCTGGTGGTGGCGGTCGCGGTGCTGATGAAGGCCTCATGAACACACTCGTGTTCGACATCGAGACGGTCCCCGATGTCGCGCTCGGACGCCGCCTCTACGGGCTCGAGGGGCTCGCCGACGGACAGGTCGCCAAGGCGATGTTCGCGCTCCGCCGCCAGCACACGGGGGGCGAGTTCCTGCCGCCCGAGCAACAGCGCGTGGTGGCGATCTCCTGCGCACTGCGCAGTGAGGACAACTTCAGGGTGTGGAGTCTCGGCGACCTCACGAGCCCGGAAGGCGAGCTCATCCAGCGCTTCTTCAACGGCATCGAGAGCCGCTCGCCGAACCTGGTGTCCTGGAACGGCTCGGGGTTCGATCTGCCGGTGCTCACCTACCGCGCCCTGCTGGCGGGCATTCAGGCCAGGCGCTTCTGGGAGATGGGTGACGGCGATGACGAGTTCCGCTTCAACAACTACCTCAACCGCTATCACTGGCGGCACACCGACCTCATGGATGTGCTCTCGGGCTTTCACCATCGCAACCGCGTCTCGCTCGCGAACATCGCGTGCCTGCTCGGGCTCCCCGGCAAGCTCGGCTTCGACGGCAGCCAGGTGTGGGATGCCTGGCAGGCGGGCGACCTCGCCGGCATCCGCCGCTACTGCGAGACCGACGTGCTCAACACCTGGCTGATCTACCTGCGCTTCCAGCACCTGCGCGGTCAGCTCACGCCGGAGCGGCACGAGGAGGAGCTCGCCCGGGTGCGCGCCTCTCTCAGCGCCTCGAAGGAGCCGCACTTCGCCGAGTTCCTGCGCGCCTGGCAGGACGGGGGCGCTTGAGCAGACCAAAGGCAGCCGCACGCCGCGCCGCTGCGGCCGGCGCGCCGGAGGAGGCGCAGGTCGAGGGGCTCACGCACGAAGGCGAGGGAGTCGTGCATGGCGGCAAGACCGCTTTCATCGCCGGGGCGCTGCCCGGGGAGCGTATCCGTTTTCATCGCACCCGGCGGCACCGCCAGCACGATGACGGCGAGCTCATCGAGGTGCTGCAGCCCTCCGCCGCACGCGTCGTGCCGCGCTGCCCGCACTTCGGGGTGTGCGGCGGCTGCCTGCTGCAGCATCTCTCGCCTGCGGCGCAGCTCGCAGCCAAGGAGAGTGAGCTGCGCGATGCGCTCTCGCGCGTGGCCCGGGTGGCGCCCGCCCGCTGACTGAGGCCCCTCGAAGGGCCCCACTGGGGTTATCGCCGCCGCGCCCGCCTCGGCGCGAAGTTCGTGCGTAAGAAGGGCACGGTGGTGGTGGGGTTCCGGGAGCGCGCGGCCCCCCTGATCGCGCAGCTGCGCTCGTGTGATGTGCTCGCGCCGCCTGCCGGCGCGCTGATCGCGCCGCTCGCGGCGATGCTGACCGGGCTCAGCATCCGCGAGCGGGTGCCGCAGATCGAGGTGGCCGTCGCCGCTAACGGTACGGCACTCGTACTGCGGGTGCTCGAGGCACCTCCGCCGGCAGATGTGGCGCGCCTCGAAGCCTTTGCGGCCGACCACGGCGTACGGCTCTTCCTGCAGCCCGCCGGGCTCGATTCGGTGCACGAGCTCGGAGTGGGCGCCGAGCCATTGCACTACCGCCTGCCGCGCTTCGATGTAGAGCTGCAATTTGCGCCCACCGATTTCATCCAGGTGAACGCAGCGGTCAACGAGGCGCTTGTGGAGCGCGCCCTCGAGCTGCTCGAGCTCACACCCGCAGCCAGGGTGCTCGATCTCTACTGCGGGCTCGGCAACTTCAGCCTGCCGCTCGCGCGCCGCGCAGCGCAGGTGGTCGGCGTCGAGGGCGATGCGGCACTGGTGGCCCGCGCGCGCGGCAACGCCCGCCACAACGGCCTCGGCAACGCCGAGTTTCACGTGGCGGACCTCGCGGCGCCGCCGGATGCATCCCTGCCATGGATGCGGCACAGCTATTCGCACGTGCTGCTCGACCC
>DASQRV010000180.1:0-4435 GCA_035642735.1 Steroidobacteraceae bacterium | reverse complement strand
CGCGCGCCGCTGCGAGCAGCGGCGCCGACTGCCGCAGCAGGCGGCCGCGACGCCAGGCGGTGCTTGCCAGCACCGACTGCAGATGATGGTTGCGCAGCCAGCGTGCCGGCCGGAAGTCGTCGTCAGCGGTCGGCACGGGCGTAACCGTCGCTTTCAATGCACGCGAATCTCGAGCCGGTTGTTGGCAATGGCGGCGCGGTTCCATTCGCCGGCGTTGAGATAGGTACTCGCGGTCGGGTAAGGCACGAGCACGTTGGCCGGATCGCCCGCCAACACCTGCACCGCGAGCGCGCCGCGGGTGGTGCTGCGGATCTCGCCGATGAGGTTGGCGAGCGCCAGCGGCGTGCGCGGGGAGGTAAAGGCGTCCTCGGAAGGATTGCCGACCAGGTCGCAGCGTGAGACCGGGGTCTCCTCGGGCGCGGGGGAATATCCCTCGAGGGCGTTGCCCAGGAGACAAAAGCGTCCAGCAAAGGTCCTGATCTCCGCAACGCCCGTCACCTTCTGGCGTACCAACCGGTCGAGGTGTTGCCGGATGATATCCATCCGCGCCCCGCCGAGCGGCTCGGCGCCATAAGGCACCGGCACCACGATCGGCTTGATCTCGTGGGTCCCGGCCGCGGGTGGCGTGGACACGGAAGCCTCGAGCTCTCCCGCTGCCGCCGCCGGCGGCGAAACGGGCGCCGCAAACGCCGGCGCCGTCTGCTGCGCGCGCAGCTGTGAGACTTCGACCTCGAGCCGCCCGAGCAGCTGCACGCTGCGCCACCAGAGCGCGCTGCTGGCAAGCGCCACGGCGAGCGCGACGCTCGCCAGGATCCACGGCCAGGCCGTCGCTGCACGATACGGCGGCGGATCGGGCGGCGAAAGCGGTGCCGGCGGCGGGAGCGCTTCGAGCAGCAGCGCGCGCACCTCCGCGGTGATGCGATCGGTCTGGGTGTCGACGCCTGCGACCAGCGCACGGCGCAGCTCCGCGAAGTGCTCGCGCAGCGTGCTTTCGGTGAGGACCCGCGGCGCGGGCGCCCCGTGCCCCGCCGGAGTTCCTTCGGCGCGGGGCGTCATGGCCGTGAAGCTCGACTGCTCGCTGGTGCGGCGATCGGGCACCAGGTGCAGCTGGTAGAGGACCTTGGAGACGTCGGTGGGCTTGATCTGCTTCGGCAGCACGCCGACTGCGCCGAGTGCGCGTGCCTGGCCGAGATACACCTCACCCTCCTGCGAGGTGTACATCATGATGGGAATCGTCGCGGTGCGCGGATCGTTCTTGATGGCGCGGACCGCCTGCAGCCCATCCATGCCCGTCATCAGGTGATCCATGAAGATCACGTCCGGGCGGTTGCCGCCCAGATATTCGATCGCCGCCTCGGCGCTCTCCGCGCTGTCGACGTCGATGTCGTACTTCTCCAGCACCCGGGCAAGAAACAGGCGTGCGGACTTGGAATCGTCCACGATCAAGGCCCGCTTTGCGCCCATGCCTGGCTCCCAACGCCCGCGGTTCGCTACCGCGGGCAGTGTAGCCGAGAAGCCCGGGCGTTCAACTGCTCACACACAATACTGAGAAGCAGTCCCTCACTGCGCCGCCGCGCGCGGACCGGCGAGCAGAGCGTCATAGATGTCCGCGAGCCGCCGGGCCATCGCGGCGGAGGACCAGGCATGCGCGTGGGCGCGGCCGTGCCTCGCCATCTCGGCGCGCAGTTGTGCGTCGCCGAGCACGCGCACCACCGCGGCGGCGAAGGCCTGGCGCTCTTCCGGCACGATGAGCGCGCCGCTCCCGGGCAGAATCGAGCGCGTCCCGAGCTCGGCGGTCGAAACCACCGGCACCCCCTGCGCCATCGCCTCGAGCAGCACCAGTCCCTGCGTCTCGGTGCGCGAGGCAAACACGAACACGCTGGCCGCCGCGTAGCAGTCGAGCAGCGCACCATCGCGCTCGAGATAACCGGCGAAGTGCACGTGGGCGCCGAGTCCGCGCGCTGCGACCTCGGCGCGCAGCGCCTCGCGCGCGGGTCCCTCGCCGGCGATCACCAGCAGCGCATCGGGCACCGACTGCAGTACCAGGGCGAACACCTGCAGCAGAAAGCCGATGTTCT
This sequence comes from Steroidobacteraceae bacterium, assembly GCA_035642735.1. Lineage (GTDB taxonomy): Bacteria > Pseudomonadota > Gammaproteobacteria > Steroidobacterales > Steroidobacteraceae > 13-2-20CM-66-19. Next base: position 2,357 of record DASQRV010000180.1, on the reverse strand, counting down.
TCTCGTGTGCCACGCGACCGATGTAGGTGACGAGCGGCCGGTCGGCGGCGATCCCGGCCGCGGCGCGGAAGGCGCGGCCGTCGCCGCTTCGGAATCGGTCCGGGGCCAGCCCCGTCGGCACCACGTGAATCGCGGTGCGCACGCCGTAAGCCTCGAGCACCGCCCGCAGGGGCTCGGACGGCGCGATCAGCGCCTGCACGGCGGCGCATTGCGAGCGCGTGAAGCTGCGCGCCAGGAAGCGGCTCAGCGGTCGGGGCAGCACCGGCACGTAGTGGTGCAGGTACTCCTCGAAGAAGGTGTGATAGGTCGCGACGCATGGGACGGCGGCGCGCCGCGCGCAGCGCACGCCCGCATAGTGCGCGATGAACGGTGTCTGGATGTGCACGAGATCGAATGCGCCAGCGGGCAGCGCGTCGAGCGTGCGCGTCAGTGCGCGCCACGACATGCGCCGGTCCTCGGGGTCGCCTGGCACCGGCGCAGCCGGCACGCGCAGCACGGCATCTTCGGCGGGCCCGGCGGAGTCGGCGGCCACGTAACGCGGTGCCACCAGCAGTGTGTCGACCGCGCAGTTCGCGAGGTCCTGCCGAAAGGTGCGGATCGAGGTCGAGACGCCGTTGACGCGCGGAAAGTAGACGTCGGAAATGAACAGCACGCGCACTGGCGCCCGCTCGCGAGGCGAGTCACATCACGCGAAGGCGAGGCCGAGCTGCGCGAGCCCCGCGCCGATGATCGCACCGGCGAGCACGTCCGTTGGATAATGCAGGCCGAGCACCACGCGCGAGCCGGCGATGAGGGCCGTGAGCGGCAGCAGCACCCAGCTGAGCTCGGGAAAGTGGGCGCAGGCCTGCCAGGTGAAGCACACCGCATGCAGCGTGTGTCCCGACGGGAAGCTGTAGCGATCGAGGGGCGCCGCGGCCTGGCTGATCGCGTGGTGCGTGATGAAGGGCCGCTCGCGCACGAACAGCCGCTTCAGCACGGTGTAGAGCACGACGCCGAGTGCGCCGCTGAGGGCCATGGCAATCGCGGGCCTCACGGCCGGCGCGCCGTAGAGCAGCGGCAGCGCAAGAATCAGCGCGTACCACACGATGCCGTCGCCGAGGCGGCTGGCGATCTGGAACAGCCGCCGCAGTACGCGCCGGTGCGCACCGCGGTTTAGCCGGCGGCACAGGCTGTAGTCCGCGGCGTCGATGCGGGCGATAAAACCGTTCAATCCCGTCGCCTTCATGTGGGTCCAGGCCTTGCGGTCGAATGGCCCATGAGTGGACGGTGACCAACGTCGCCGAAGCCCGCGTCACTCCGGTGACGGAAACATGAAAGTTTTGTTTCTCCAATGAGTTATGACCGGTTTTGTGTGCTGTGCCTCACATAATTGCTGCGCCGCGCCGCCTCAGTGACCCGTTCTGGAGGCTGCGAGGCGCGCGAGGGAGGCGGCCACGAAATGCGGAGCGGCGTCCGCGTACGCGAAGAACAGTGACGGTTCGGTGATCTCGAGCTCCAGCACGTGCGGCGCTCCGGCCTCATCGCGGATGAGATCGACGCGCCCGTACAGTAACTCCCCGTGCGGCACCTGCGCCACGGCGCGCTCGGCGACCGCGACCTCATCCGCGCCCGGGACACGTGGCGTGATCTGCTCCGGCGCGAACAGCCCCGCGGTCGAAGGTGCGCCCGAAGGCAGCAGCGGCCCCTTGCGGATCGCGTGACTGAAGCGGCCGTCGATGAAGATGAGGGCCGTCTCGCCCTGGTGATCCACACTCTCGAGATAGGGCTGCAGCATCATGCTGCGTCCGGACGCGAGCAAAGGCGAAAGATGCGCGAGGATCTCGTCGATGTCGGCGCGGGCGTGGCGGCGAGCATCTCGTGAGCCTGCGCCGACCGCCGGCTTGACGACCACCTCGCGGCACGAATCGTGCGCCAGGAACTCCTCGAGCACCGGCAGCGGCTCGACACCGGCCTCCACGAAGGTCGTCGGCACCACGGGCACGCCGGCACGGCTGAGGTAGCGCAGGTAATGCTTGTCGGAGTTCCAGCGCACCACGGGCAGAGGGTTCAGCAACAGCGTGTGTGCCGCGGTACGCTCGGCCCAGGCGAGGAACTGCGGCAGCCGCTCGGTGTAATCCCACGCCGAGCGCAACAGCGCCAGATCGAAGCGTGCCCAGTCGACCTCGTCATCGTCCCAGTCGACGATCTCGGCGGACGCGCCGCCGGCCGCGAATGCCGGCAGCAACAGCGGCAGGTCCTCGTCGAGACCGCGCGCGGCGCGGCAGGTGACGAGCGCCACGCGCGCCGTCGCCGCGGGATTGCGCCTCATTCACGGATCCCCGTGCCGCGATTCATCAGCACCACGGCCGCCGCGTACA
>DASQRV010000179.1:0-4924 GCA_035642735.1 Steroidobacteraceae bacterium | reverse complement strand
TCGAGATGTTCGAGCTCTCGCCCCATCTCGCGAGCAACGCCTCGCTCCTGCCGCTCGGCTTCAAGCAGCGCCTCGCGCTCGCCTGCGCCACGCTGCACACGCCGGCGGTGCTGTTTCTCGATGAGCCAACGAGCGGCGTGGACCCGCTCATGCGACGTGAGTTCTGGCATCACATCGGTGCGCTGACTACGCGCGGCGTCGCGGTGCTGGTCACGACACATTTCATGGATGAGGCCGAGTACTGCGACCGCATCGGGCTCATCTGGCGTGGCCGCAAGATCGCCGAGGGCACACCCGATGAGCTGAAGGCGCGTGTGCGCAGCACGCGGCAGCCGGAGCCCACGCTCGAGGATGCGTTCATCGCGCTCATCGAGGGGGAGGGGGCGTGAGCGCCACTCCGGCGGCTACCGCGACCGACCGGCGCAGCCGCGCGCGCTCGTGGTGGCAGCAGCTCAGCGCCGTCATGATCAAGGAGGCCAAGCAGGTCACGCGCGACCCCTCGAGCTGGATCATCGCGGTGGTGCTGCCGCTCACCTTCCTGTTCCTGTTCGGTTACGGCATCTCCCTCGATACGACGGTGGTGAAGATCGCGGTGGTCCGCGAGGACGACAGTCGCGATGCGCAGGACCTGGCCGCCGCGCTCACCCACTCGAAATGGTTTCTGGTGGTGCCGGCGGTCGACCGCCGTGCGGGTGAGCGGCTGCTGCAGGACCAGAACGTCAAGGCGGTGGTCCTCATACCGGCCGAGTTCGGCCGCATGCTCCACGCCGAGGGCACGAGCGCCCAGGTGCAGGTGCTGGTCGATGGCGCCGAGCCCAACACCGCGAACTTCGTGCACGGCTACGTGAGCGCGGTCTGGAGCGACTTTCTCGCCAGCCGCGCCATGCAGCAGGGTGCCCCGGTCACCCCGCCGATCAGCGTCGAGGCCCGCTACTGGTACAACGCCAACGCCGAGAGCCGTTGGTTCCTGATCCCCGGGTCGATGACCGTGATCATGACCCTGCTCGGCACACTGCTCACCTCGCTCGTCATCGCGCGCGAGTACGAGCGCGGCACCCTCGAGGCGCTGTACGCGACGCCGCTGACGCGCGGTCAGATCCTGATCGGCAAGACGCTGCCGTACTTCGTGCTGGCGATGGTGTCCATGGCGGTGTGCGTGCTGACGGCGCTGCTGCTGTTCCGACTGCCGCTGCGCGGCTCGCTGTTGACGCTCGGCCTGGTGTCGGCCGCGTTCCTCGTGCCGGCGCTCGGCCAGGGCCTGCTGATCTCGGTCGTCATGAAATCTCAGATGGCGGCGGCACAGCTCGGTCTGATGACCGGCTACCTGCCGGCGATGATGCTGTCGGGGTTCCTGTTCGACATCAACTCCATGCCGGCGTGGCTGCGGCCGATCACCTACCTGATCCCGGCGCGCTACATGAACATCTCGCTGCAGACGGTGTTTCTTGCGGGTGACGTCTGGGCAGTGCTGATTCCCAACATGCTGTTCATGCTCGCGGTCGGCGCGCTGTTCTTCGGCATCACCTGGCGGCGGCTGCACAAGCGGATCGACTGACGGAGGGAGCGCGCGGTGCTGCAGCGGCTGCTGGCCATCATCAGGAAGGAGCTCATCACCATGCTGCGCGACCCGCGCGCGCGGTTCTCGCTCCTCCTGCCGCCCATCATCCAGCTGTTCATTTTCTCTTCGGCCGCGACCATGGAGGTGAAGAACATCCACCTCGGGGTGGTGGATCTCGATCGCGGGCCGTACGCCGCCGACGTGCTCGAGCGCCTGCGCGGCTCACGGAGCTTCACGGCGTTGCCGCTGTATCCGGCGCTCGCCGTGGCCGGCAAGGCCCTCGAGCGCGAGCAGGTGGTCGGCATCCTGGTGCTGCAGAGTGGCTTCTCCGCGGATCTCGCCGCCGGGCGGCCCACCAGCGTGCAGCTGCTGCTCGATGGGCGGCGCTCGAACGCGGCGCAGATCGCTGCGCAATACGTGAGCACGATCGTGTCCACCGCGATGGCGGGCGGCGGCGGCGCGCCGCAGCCCGGCGCGGCGGTTGCGGCGCCGACACTCCCCGATGCCGAGGTGGTCATTACCAACTGGTTCAATCCCAACCTCGACTACCGCTGGTACATGCTGCCGAATCTGGTCGGAATGCTGAGTCTCGGCGTGGCCCTCATGATCACCGGGCTGTCGGTGGCGCGCGAGCGCGAGCTCGGCACCTTCGACCAGACGCTGGTATCGCCCGCTACGCCGGTGGAGATCGCCCTCGGCAAGCTTCTGCCGCCGCTGCTGGTGGCGGCGGTGCAGGCGACGCTGTACCTGCTGATCGTCACGGTCTTCTACGGCGTGCCGTTCCGCGGCAACGTGCTGGTCCTCTACGCCGCGGTGCTGACCTTCGCCCTGGCGTGCGCCGGCGTGGGCCTGTTCATCTCTTCGCTCGTGCACACCCAGCAACAGGCGTTTCTCGGGGCGTTCGCGGTACTGCTGCCCTTCGCGCTGCTGTCGGGCTTTGCGACACCGGTGGAGAACATGCCGTGGTGGCTGCAGTTCGTGACCAACATCAACCCGCTCGCCCACATGCTGCGCCTGATGCAGGGTTTGTTCCTGAAGGGGACCTCGTTCCACTCGCTGGCGCAGGACATGGTGAGGCTGCTCGAGATCGCGCTGGTCACCACCTCGGCCGCAGTGCTGTTGTTCAGCCGCAAGGCCGCCTGAGGCGCGTGCGGGCGCGGCCTCCACAGCGGTTCGTATAAGATAGCGCGCCCCCCACGAAGGACTTACGAGCGTGCGCAAGGCCGGCGGCGGCGCCCTGCTGTTCATCTTCATCCTGGTGCTGGTCGACTCGATCGGCTTCGGCATCATTTTGCCGGTGCTGCCGCGGCTGATCATGCAGCTGACCGGCGTCGGCATCGACCGGGCGGCGCGCTACGGCGGCTGGCTGTCCTTCGTCTATGCGCTGATGCAGTTCTTCTGCGCGTCAGTGCTCGGCAACCTGAGTGACCGCTTCGGCCGCCGGCCGGTGCTGCTCTACGCGGTGCTGTCGCTGGGCGTCGACTATCTCATCATGGGCCTCGCGCCAACCATCGGCTGGCTGTTCCTCGGCCGCACGATCGCCGGAATTGCCGGCGCCTCCTTCACGCCTGCCTATGCCTATGTCGCCGACGTCACGCCGCCCGAGCGACGTGCCCAGAATTTCGGCCTGATGAGCGCGGCGTTCGGCATCGGCTTCATCCTGGGGCCTGCCATCGGCGGTCTGCTCGGCAGTTTTGGTCCCCGGGCGCCGTTTTTCGCCGCCGGCGCGCTCGCGCTCGCCAATTTCGCGTTCGGCTGTTTCGCGCTCCCCGAGTCGCTGCCGCTCGAGAAGCGGCGGCCGTTCCACTGGGCGCGCGCCAATCCGCTCGGCACGCTGAAGCAGATGCGCCGCTACCCGGTCGTCCTGCTCACACTCGGAGCGCTGTTCCTGTGGCAGCTCGGCCACCAGGTGTTGCCGAGCACCTGGGCCTTCTACACCATCGCCAAGTTCCACTGGACGAGCGCCCAGGTCGGTGCCTCGCTCGCCTTCGTCGGTCTGCTCATGGCGCTGTCGCAGGGGGTGCTGGCACGGCTGTTGATTCCGTGGCTGGGCGGCGAACGGCGCGTGGCGGTCGCCGGCATGGCCGGTGCGATCCTCGCCTATACCGGCTACGCGCTGGCAACGCACGGCTGGATGATGTACGTCGTCGGGCTCGCAACCTTGCTGTTCGCGCTCACCTATCCGTCCATGAACGCGATCGCCTCGCAGCAGATTCCTGCCGACGCGCAGGGCGAGCTGCAGGGCGCAGTCGCGTCGCTCTACAGCCTGAGCGCCATCATCGGCCCGCCGCTCTTCACCCAGATCTTCAGCCGCTTCTCCGCTCCGGCCGCGGCCGTGTACTTCCCGGGTGCGGCATTTCTCGCCGCCGCGGCGCTCGCCGCAGTCTGTGCGCTGCTGTTCCTGCGGGCGATGCGCCTCACGCCGCAGCCTCTCCCGGCGCCCGAGCCAGCCGCCGCTTCCGAGGTGTGAATGTCGTTGCCAACTGCCGCCCGCATTGGGGTGCTCGTCCTGGTGAGCCTCGCGACGGTCGCCGCGGCCGCTCCGCAAGCGCCACCACCGGCCTCTGCCGCGCCCGCTGCCCGCGAGCCGCTGCCGCCCATCCGGCACGTATTCGTGCTCATGCTCGAGAATCAGTCGTATGCCGCGACCTTCGGCAGCCGCTCACCGGCCGCCTACCTGGCCCACACGCTGCCGGCGCGCGGCGCACTGCTGACGCACTACTACGCCATCGGTCACGCGAGCCTCGGCAACTACATCGCGCTCGTGAGCGGTCAGGCGCCGAACTTCGCGACGCAGCTCGACTGCTCGACCTACAGCGACTTCCGCGCGAGCGAACCCGCACTCGATGCGCACGGTCAGTTGCGTGGCTCCGGCTGCGTCTACCCGCGCATCGTCCGCTCGCTCCCCGACCAGCTCGAGGCGGCGGGCTTGAGCTGGAAGGCGTACATGGAGGACATGGGCAAGAATCCGGCGCGCGAGTCCGCCACCTGCGGGCACGCGCGGCTCGGCGCGACGGAGACCACCAACCTCGCGAGCCGCGGCGATCAGTACGCCGCCAAGCACAACCCCTTCGTCTACTTCCATGCCATCATCGACGACCAGGCGCGCTGCGACCGCCACGTCGTGAACCTCGAGCGCCTGCCCCAGGATCTCGCGAGCGCGGCCACGACCGCCAACTACAGTTTCATCACGCCCAATCTCTGCAGCGACGGACACGATACGCGGTGCAGCGACGGTGAGATCGGCGGCCTTGCGGGCATCGAGCGGTTCCTCCGTACCTGGGTGCCGCGCATCGAGGCGGCGCCAGCCTTCAGCGCCGATGGCATGCTGGTCATCACCTTCGACGAGTCCGATGGCGCAGGTGC
>DASQRV010000178.1:0-7730 GCA_035642735.1 Steroidobacteraceae bacterium | reverse complement strand
GCGCATCGATCCGACGAAAGACGTCGATGGCTTCCATCCGTACAACATCGGGCGACTCGCACAGCGCATCCCGGTGATGCGTCCGTGCACGCCCTACGGTGTGATCCGGTTGCTCGAGCACATCGGCTCGCCCTTCAAGGGCCAGAACGCGGTGGTGGTCGGGGCCTCCAACATCGTGGGTCGCCCGATGGCGCTCGAGCTGCTGCTCACGGGGGCGACAGCGACCGTCTGCCACCGCTTCACGGCCGATCTGCGCGAGCACGTGAGTCGCGCGGACATCCTGATCGTGGCCGCCGGCAAGCCCGGGCTCATCCCCGGCGGCTGGGTGCGCCCCGGCTCGACCGTGATCGACGTCGGCATGAACCGCACGGCGTCCGGCCATCTGGTCGGCGATGTGGAGTTCGCGGCGGCACGCGAGCGCGCTGCGTGGATCACGCCCGTACCCGGTGGCGTCGGACCCATGACGGTCGCCATGCTGATGCACAACACCCTGCAGAGCTGGCAGCGACGAGGCGCGGCGCAGGATGCGCCGCAGGCATCGCTCCCGGCCGTGCCTCGCGTGGCGAGCGGCTGAGCGGGGCGGCGGCGAGCGGTCAGGCACGGCGCCAGGTGGTCTTGCCCCCTGGCTTGTCCTCGAGCACCACACCGGCGGCGGCGAGCTCGTCGCGGATGCGGTCCGACTCGGCCCAGTTCTTCGCGCGGCGCGCCGCGGCGCGTGCGGCGATGCGCGCCTCGACCTCGGCGTCATCGATCGAGGGCGTCGCCTCCCCGCCAGGGGCGTAGGCAGCGCCGCTCCCGCCTGCGGCCCCGCCCGCCGCAGAGGCTGCGGGCTTTGCCAGGCGGAACCACTGCGCGGCCGGCATGGCAAAGAGTCCGAGCACCTGGCCGAGCGCGCTGAGCTCCGCGCCGAGCGCCGCCGCGCGCTGGTGCACACCTGCCGCCCTGGCGGAATTCACCTCGTGGGCGAGAGTCTGCAGCACCGCGAGCGCTTCCGGGGTGTTGAAATCATCGTCCATGGCCTCGAGGAACCGCTCGCCGTACTCGCTCGGCGAGGGCGCGAGCAGCGGCAGGTCGCGCAGCGCCGTGTACAGACGGCCGAGGGCGGCATCGGCCTGCTCGAGCTGATCGAGGGAGTAGTTGATCGGGCCACGGTAGTGGCTCGCGAGCACGAAGTAACGCAACACCTCGGCGTGGCGCAGCCGCGGCAGCACTTCGCGCAGCGTGAAGAAGTTGCCGAGCGACTTCGACATCTTCTCCTCGTCGACGTTGACGAAGCCGTTGTGCATCCAGAGGTTGACGAAGCGCTTGCCGCTCGCGGCGCACGACTGCGCGATCTCATTTTCGTGGTGCGGGAACTTCAGATCGAGACCGCCGCCGTGCAGGTCGAAATGCGTGCCGAGGAGCGCCGTCGACATCGCCGAGCACTCGATGTGCCAGCCGGGCCGTCCCGGTCCCCACGGGGACGGCCAGGACGGTTCGCCGGTCTTGGCGTGCTTCCACAGCACGAAGTCGAGCGGGTCGCGCTTGGCCTCGTCCACCTCGACGCGCGCCCCGGCGCGCAGGTCCGCCAGGCGCTTGCCCGAGAGCTGCCCATAGCCGCCAAAGCGCGCGACGGCGTACATCACATCGCCGTTCGATGCCACGTAGGCGTAATCCTTCGCCACCAGCCGCTCGATCATGGCGATGATCTGCGGCAGGTAGTGCGTGGCGCGCGGCTCGTGATCGGGGCGCACGAGTCCGAGGCGCTCGCTGTCCTCGTTCATGGCATCGATGAAGCGTTGCGTGAGCGCCTCGATCGGCTCGCCGTTCTCGGCCGCGCGACGGATGATCTTGTCGTCGATGTCGGTGATGTTGCGCACGTAGGTGAGGCGGTAGCCGCGGTGGCGCAGATAGCGGCTCACCATGTCGAACACCAGCAGCATGCGCGCGTGGCCGATGTGCACGTAGTCGTACACCGTGAGCCCGCAGACATACATGCGGAGCATCCCGGCCTCGATCGGCCGCAGCTCCTGTTTCTCCCGGGTGAGAGAGTTGTAGATGCGGATCATGCGAATCGCGCCAGGCGCTCGCGCGCCTCACCGGGGGGCATGGCTTTCAGCAACGGCGCGAGCTCCGGCCCGTGCGCAATGCCGGTGAGCGCGACGCGCAGCGGCATGTAAAGGTCCGCTCCCTTGCGCCCGGTGGCCGCGCGCACCGCACCGGCAATCGCCGGCAGGTCGTTGCCATCGCGCGCCGCCGCCGCCGCCGCGGCCGAGAAGTATCCGCGCCCGGCCTCGCGCACCAGCTCCGCAGCCGCGGGCTCGAGCGGCGGCGGGCCGCCGAAGACGATCTCGACCCACGGGCGCGCATCCTCGGGGAGCAACAGGTTCGGCAGCACCGCCGCGGTGAAGGCCGCAGCGGCCTGGCTCTCGAGCCCGGGCGGCAGCACCCCGGCGAGCCAGGTGCGCGCGGCCGCAACGCTCAGGCGGTGCACCGCATCCTTCTGCCACACGCGCAGCTGCTGCTCATCGAAGCGCGCCGGCGCACGGCCGAGGTGGCCGGAATCGAAGGCCCGCGCCAACTCCGTGAGCGTCAGCAGCCCGTGAAGCGGGCTCGAGTGACCGAGCCGAAACAGGTGATTGACGATCGCCTCGGGCAGGTAGCCGCGCTCGCGGTAGTCGCGCACGCTCACCGCGCCGTGGCGCTTGGAGAGCGGCGCGCCATCGGCACCGACCAGCAGCGCCACGTGGCCATAGGCCGGCGCCGCAAGGCCCAGCGCCGCGAGGATCAGCAGCTGGCGCGGAGTGTTGGCGAGGTGATCCTCACCGCGCAGCACGAGGGTGACTCCCATGCGCGCATCATCGACGGCGTTCGAGAAGAAGAACGCCGCCGTGCCATCGGCCCGCCGCACCACGAAATCGCCGATGTCATCGCTCAGGAAGCTCTGCGGTCCGTGCACCAGGTCCACGAAGGCGATGCGCTCGCCCGGCGGCACGCGAAAGCGCAGCGCCGCCGGCACACCGGCGGCGAGGCGCCGGGCGCGCTCGGCGTTAGTGAGCTCGCGGCAGGCGCCTCCGTAACGGGGCGCGCGGCCGGCGGCGAGCTGCGCGCGGCGCGAGAGCTCCAGCTCCTGCGCCGTGCAGAAGCACGGGTAGACCGCGCCCGCGCGCTCGAGCGCAGCCAGATCCTGCGCGTAGAGCGGTGTACGCTGCGACTGCCGGTAGGGCCCGCGCTCGTCCTCGCGGTCGGGGCCCGCATCCCACTCGATGCCGAGCCAGCGCAGGTCCGCCATCAGCCCCTGCGTGTGTGCCTCGAGGCTGCGCTCGCCATCGGTGTCCTCGATGCGCAGCAGCAAGCGCCCCCCCGTGCGCCGCGCGAGCAACAGGTTAAAAAGCGCGGTGCGCGCGTTTCCGAGGTGCAGATCACCCGTCGGGCTCGGGGCGAAGCGGGTAACCACCAGCCCCCCCGGCTGCGGCGACGCACTGGCGCTCGTGCTCATGACGCCATGTTACGGGAAACTCACGAATGCCGGCGCACCCGGCTGCTAGAATTTGCCGCCGGCGCGTGTGCCGGACTTCTCGAGGCGAAGCGGAGGATCGATGCTCATCAAGTCCCCGATGCGGATCAGCGGGCTCGCGGGCCTGCTGCTTACCTGGCAGTTGTTCGCCGGGGCGTGTTACGCCGCGGAGCAGACTACCCAGGTGCGGGTCACCACTAACCTCGGCCCGTTCGTGATCGAGGTATTCAACGATCGCGCGCCGATCAGTTCGGCGAACTTCCTGCGCTACGTGCGCGAGGGCTTCTACTCCAACACCCTGTTCCACCGCGTGGTCGCGAATTTCGTCATCCAGGGCGGCGGCCACGACGCCACCACGCAGCAACTGAAGCCGACGCACGATAACGTCTTCAACGAGTCCGGCAACGGCCTGCAGAACAAGCGCGGCACGGTCGGGATGGCGCGGGGCGGCTCGCCGCACTCGGGCAACGCGCAGTTCTACGTCAACCTGGTCGACAACCCGGACCTCGATCCGGTGCCCACCCGCTGGGGCTACGCGGTCTTCGGGCACATCGTGCAGGGCATGGACGTGATCGATCGCATCGGTGAGACGCCCACCGGGGCGGCGGGACAGTTCAAGAGCGACTCGCCGCTGAAGCCGGTGATCATCGAGAAGGTGGAGATCATCTCGCCCGGTGAGGCCGCCAATCCGCCGCCGGTGACTCCGGTCACGCCGCTCGCGCCGAACACGATTCTGTCGCCCAAGTGAGCCGATGGCGCGACTGTTCGTCTCGGACGTGCACCTGGATGGCGCCGCGCCGCAAGCCACCGAGCAGTTCCTGAGCTTTCTTCGCGCCGAAGCCGCGCATGTCGAGGCGCTCTACATCCTCGGCGACCTGTTCGAGGCGTGGGTCGGGGACGATGATCAGGATCCCGGCAACGAGCGCGTCTGCCGCGCGCTGCGCGCGCTCACCGCGGGCGGCGTCGCCTGCTTCGCGTTGCACGGCAACCGCGACTTCCTGCTCGGCAGCGGGTTCTGCGAGCGCAGCGGCTGCCAGCTGCTGCCGGACCCCGTGATCGCGCAGCTCGATGACGAGCGCGTGCTGCTCACGCACGGTGATGCGCTGTGCACCGACGATCACGCCTATCAGGAGCTGCGCAGCATCGTGCGCGACCCCGCCTGGCAGGAGCGCTTTCTCGCGCTGCCGCGCAGCGCTCGCGAGCAACTCGCGGACGAGGCGCGCGCCGGCAGCCGCCGTCACACCTCGCGCACCGTGCCCGACATCATGGACGTGAACGCACAGGCGGTAACGGCAGCCTTCCGGGCCACGGGCGTCCGCCGCCTGGTACACGGTCATACCCACCGGCCGGGTGTGCACGATATCGAGGTCGATGGCGAGCCGGCACAACGCATCGTGCTCGGCGCCTGGTACGAGCAGGGGAGCGTCCTGCGCTACGAGCGCGGCCGCTACGAGTTGCGCGCGCTGCCGCGCGGCTGACCCTGAGCGAAACTCGCCGGCAAAAGGCCCGCCTTTTGCCGGCGAGAAGAGTGCGCGCCGACAGCGATGGCGCGCGCGCACGGGGGATCAGTTCTGCGTCGGAGCCGCAGCGGTGGCGCCCGCCTGGCCGTGGGCCATGTGGTGGCCCATGTGGGCGTGCATCGACTGCTGGATGATCTCGAACTTCTTCATCTGCGTCGCCGAGAGCACCGGCGCGAGCTTCTGCAGCGTCTCCTGCTGCAGCTGCTCATGCTGTGCCTTCATCTGCTGCCAGTCGGGTTTCGTGCCCGAGGCCTTGGCCTGCTCGAAGCTCGCCTTCATCTTCGCGTGCTGCTCCTGCAGGATGCTCTGCACCTGAGCCTTCTGCGTCTCGTTCAGGTCGAGCAGCGTCGCGAGGTCGTCCATGTGACGCGCCGCGTTCGGCGCCGGCGTCGGCGGGGGGCTCTGCGCGTATGCCGTCCCTGCCAACAGCAGGGCGATTGTCATGACCGTGGCCTTCATCAGCGTCTCCTTCCGGGGCATCGGGACCCGACTTTGATGCCTACGCTAACGGGCGGCGGGGCCGCATGGCCGTGAACAATCGTGAGGGAGTGTGAGCGCCCGATGCGCCGGATCGAACGCAGCTTGCGATGAGCGGTGGCGGTCAGCGGCGCCGCGGCAGGCGCAGCGTCGCTTCGAGTCCCCCGCCCGGCAGGTTGGCGAGCAGCAGCGATCCGCCGTGAGCCTGAGCAATGTCGCGCGCGATCGAGAGGCCGAGACCCGTGCCGCCGCTGTCACGATTGCGTGAGGACTCGAGCCGGTAGAACGGCTCGAACACGCGTTCCAGCTCCTCCTCGGGAATGCCAGGCCCCCGGTCGCGCACAAGGATCAGGAGGTCGGCGCCATCCTCGATCTGGATGTCGGCACGCGTGCCGAACTTGACGGCGTTGGCGATGAGGTTGGTAAGACAGCGCTTGAGCGCCTGTGGCTTGCCGACGAAGGGCCGCAGCGCGTGGCCGGTGATCGTCACCGTGGCCCCCATGTCCCGAAACTCGTCGCGGATCTGTGCCACGAGCGCATCGACATCGAGCGCGCTCGCCGGCTCGCCATCGTCCAGTCCGCGGAACAGCGCGAGCGCCTCGCGCACCATGCTCTCCATCTCATCGAGCTCGCGTCCGATGCGCGCCTGCATCGGCTCGTTGTCGAGGGCCTCCACCTGCAGTCGCAGCCGCGTGAGTGGGGTCTTCAGGTCGTGCGACATCGCGGCGAGCACCCGCGTGCGGCTGTCGAGATAGCGATGCAGCCGGTCCTGCATGGTGTTGAAGGCGCGCGCCGCATCACGCAACTCGCGCGCGCCGCGCTCCGCGATTTGCGGCACGGCGCGGGTGTCCCGGCCGAGGCTGTCGGCGGCGCGCGCGAGCTCCGACAGCGGCCGCGTGATGTTGCGTGCCGCGATGTACAGCACGATCACCAGCAGCAGCACGAGCAGTGACAGGTTGACGAACAGGTTGCGCGGCAGCGGCGCACCTCCCGGCATGCGCTCCAGGCGGTAGGTGACGGCATCGCCGTCGGGAAAGCGCACCGCGACGTCGTAGCGTTGCGCGCTCGCCGGGTGCAGTGCGAGCTCGTGCGCATCGTAGAAGGAGCGGGGCAGGTCGATGGCCGGGGGAGGCGGCTCGGGGGTCGGGCCGATCTCGACGCCGTAGCCGGGGCCGAGCGCCCCGCGCAGCTGCTCGCGGAGCGTGCTCTCGAAGTCAGTGAGCAGCGGCAGCCGCAGGAAGCCGTGCGCGGGCGGGTGCGGCGCCGCATGGTGTCCGCCCCAGGGGAAATGCGCCATGTGGGGCGGGTCCGTCGCCGGCGGCGACTCCGACTGCCGGGCGAGCGCTGCCACGCGTTGCGCGCCAGACAGCGGCGCGAGCATCCGCGTGGTTTCGGCGATGCGCCGCGTCCACTCGCGCACGCTCCCCTGCATCACGAAGCGCTCGCGCTCCTGCGCGATCAGCACCAGTGCCACCGCCTGAGCCAGCAACACCGCCGCGACCGAGGCCGCCAGCAGTCGGCCGAACAGGGACTGTGGCCACAACCGCAGCAGCATTGGGCGTTGCAGGGTGCTACTCGGTGAGTACGTCGACGCCGATCACGTACCCCTCGCCGTACACCGTCTTGATGATCTGCGGCGCGCGCGCATCGTCGCCGAGAATCTGCCGCAGGCGGCTGACGCGCACGTCGATGCTGCGGTCGAACGGATCGGCATCGCGCCCGCGCAGCAGCTCGGTGAGTTGCGCGCGTGTCAGCACGCGATTGCCGGACCCGAGCAGCACCGCGAGCAGCCGGTACTCGGCGCCGCTCAGCGCCACCTCCCTGCCCTCCCCGTTGGTGAGGGCGCGCGTGATGGTGTCGAGCCGCCAGCCGCCGAAGGAGAAGCCGCGCACGCTCGCGGGGCTGGGATCGCGCGGGGCGTGCGCCGAGCGGCGCAGCACCGCCTTGATGCGCCCGAGGAGCTCGCGCGGGTTGAAGGGCTTGGCGACGTAGTCGTCGGCGCCGAGCTCGAGTCCGACGATGCGATCGACGTCCTCGCCGCGCGCGGTCAACATGATGATCGGCAGCTGTGAGCGGCCGCGCAGTTCGCGGCACAACGACAGGCCGTCCTCACCGGGCAGCATCAGGTCGAGCACCAGCAGGTCGACGTGCGAGCGCTCGAGGGTCCGGCGCATCTCCCGGCCATCGGCAACCGCGGTGGTGCGGAAGTCGTGTTTCTCCAGATACTGTGCGAGCAG
>DASQRV010000177.1:0-2222 GCA_035642735.1 Steroidobacteraceae bacterium | reverse complement strand
CTTTGTCCGGCCATCTCAGCGCCGCCGGAGATGTCGCCGGCGCCGACGCGGCGCATGCGCACCACCTCAAGTGCTCGACCAGGGATCCGCGGCTCATCGAAGCCGCGGCAGCGCTGTCGCAGAACCGCATTCCCCACGCTGAGGCGCTGTTGCGCGAACACCTGAAGGAGCGCCCGCTCGATGTGGCCGCGATCCGCATGCTCGCCGAGGTTGCGGCGCGGCTCGAGCGCTACGGCGATTCCGAGAAGCTGCTGCTGCGCTGCCTGGAGCTCGCGCCGGGCTTTGCGCCCGCGCGACGCAACCTGGCGACCGTGCTGCACCGCCAGTACAAGGACGTCGCGGCGCTCGCAGAAGTCGAGCGGCTGCTGGCCAAGGATCCGCGCGATCCTGTCGCCCGCAACCTCAAGGCGGCGATCCTCGGAGGACTCGGTCGCTATGAGGAATCGATCGAGCTCTACGCTGGCATCCTCGCGGAGTACCCGCAGCAGGAGAAAGTCTGGCTCAACTATGGCCACGCACTGAAGACCGCGGGACGCCAGGAGGAGGGCATCAGCGCCTACCGCCGCTGCATCGCGCTCGCCCCGCGCAGTGGTGCCGCCTGGTGGAGCCTGGCCAACCTGAAGACCTTCCGCTTCACCGCGGCTGATCTGGAGGCCATGCGGGCGCTGCTCGCGAGTGCTGAGCTGCCAGCCGACGATCGTGCGCAGCTGCACTTCGCGCTCGGCAAGGCGCTCGAGGACGCGGCGAGCTATGAGGAATCCTTCCGGCACTACGCCGAGGCCAACCGTCTGCGCCGTGGGAGCTCGCCCTACGATGCGCAACGCACTACGGCCCGGCTCGAGCGCTCGCGGCGGCTCCTCACAGCGGAGTTCTTCGCTGCGCGCCGCGGCTTCGGTGCCGAGGCCGCCGATCCGATCTTCATCGTGGGCATGCCGCGGGCCGGGTCGACGCTGCTCGAGCAGATCCTCGCAAGCCACTCGGCCGTCGAGGGAACGATGGAACTGCCCGACATGATCTCCATGGCGAGGGATCTGGCGGCGAAGCGCGGCGGGCCCTCCCCCTACCCGGCGCTGCTCGCGGATCTCACGGCCGCCGATTGCCGCGCGCTCGGCGCGTACTACATCGAGCGCACGCGAGTGCAGCGCAAGACACAACGGCCGTACTTCATCGACAAGATGCCGAACAACTTCGCCTACCTGGGCCTCATCCGCCTCATCTTGCCGAACGCCAGGATCATCGACGCGCGCCGTCACCCGCTCGCCTGCTGCCTCTCGGTGTTCAAGCAGCACTTCGCCCGCGGGCAGCAGTTTGCCTATGACCTCGGCGACCTGGGCTGCTACTATCGGGACTACGTCGGCCTGATGTCTCATTTTGACAACATACTCCCGGGGCAGGTCCATCGCGTTTTCTATGAACGATTGATCGGGGATACCGAGGGCGAAATCCGGTGCCTGCTGGAGTACTGCGGGCTCCCGTTCGAGGAAAGCTGTCTGCGCTTCTACGAGAACGAGCGGGCCGTGCGCACGGCAAGCTCAGAACAAGTGCGACAGCCGATCTTCACGGATGCACTGGAGCAGTGGCGGCATTTCGAGCCCTGGCTCGGACCGCTGAAGACGGCGCTCGGACCGGTGCTCGAAGCCTATCCGGCTGTGCCGGCTTTCTGAAATGCGAATGAGAGATTACACTCGTTGCGTTAGAGCAACTCGTTTACCGGGGGAAGAGATGACACGTAGCCGCTCGCGAAAACTAAAGCGTTGCCAGGCCACCCAGGGCCGCGTGGCGATGAAGGCCGTGAAGATGATGCCGATCGCCTCCGCGATCGTGAGCGCGATCCATCCCGCCTTCGCTCAGGAGCAGGGCTCGAGCGGCGCACTGCAAGAGGTGGTGGTGACCGCGACCAAGCGCGTCGAGAGTCTGCAGAGCGTGCCGCTCAGCATCGTCGCGATCGGTACCGAGCAGATGCAGAACCTCAACATCCTGAACCAGGACGACTACATCAAGTTTCTGCCGAGCGTCACGACGCAGAAGAGCGGCTCGGGCGGCGGCGCGAACGGCCCGGGCTTCGGCAACGTGATCATGCGCGGCATCTCGAGCGATGCCGGCCAGAACCACTCCGGTCCGCTGCCAACCGTGGGTACCTACCTCGATGAGCAGCCGATCACGACCATCCAGGGCGCGATGGACGTGCATCTCTACGACATCGCGCGGGTCGAGGCGCTCGC
>DASQRV010000176.1:0-7489 GCA_035642735.1 Steroidobacteraceae bacterium | reverse complement strand
CGGCTGTTGGCGAAATTCAGGCCGCTGGCGTGCGCGTGATCGGCCTGCACGCGCATCTGACCCTGCGAGATCACCACCTGGCTGAACACCACCGTGTTGGTGCGGTAGTCCACCTCGGAGGACGCCGCATCCACGGTGATGGGGAGCTGTCGCGTCAGTCCGGCTGCGGCCGCGCCCGGTGGCGCAGCCGCAGCCGGGGCAGCTGCCGCCTCAGCCGCAGGCGGGGCAGCCGGCGCGGGGACGGCGTGCGCTGCCGCCGCAGCACAGGCGCTCAGTCCCGCCCACAGCAGCAGGGGTGCCTTAGCGCAGGAAGGAGCCATGCACGGCCGATTCTAAATGCACGTGACGCTCCTTCAAGTTCGCGACGAGGCCGCGTGCCTGGAGCTCGCGCCCCGTCATGACGATCGTCACGGGACTCTGTGTCGTCACGACCTGCGCGTTGGTGTCGAACGCGAGATGCTCGGAGGTGATCTGGGTCGGCTCACCCGATCCCGGCAACGTACCGTTAACGTGCACATCGCCCGCGAGCTGCACTATGCCGCTCCCCTGCGCCAGCTCGCCGCGCGCGGCACGGGCGGTCCACTGGTTGCCCTCCGCATCGCGAAATCCGAGCCGCACCTGCTGCAGCTCGACCACTCCACGGTCCGGCCGCTGCTGGATCTGGGCGGCATCGAGCGTGTAAACCGGCCGCCCGTCGACGCCTGTCTGCACGAGCCGTGCCTGCTGCGCCGAGTAGCCCGGATCGTGCAGCGGCTGTCCGGTAGCCGCGCGAGCGACCGACTCGGGTTGCGGCGCGGTGAGCAGCACCATCCCGACGATGAGTGCCAGCACTGCCGCAATTGCCGCCAGGCGGTAGATCATCGCCGGCGTGCTCTGCGCGCGTTGAGTGCCAGCAGATGGTCGCACACCTCGCGCACCGCGCCGCGGCCGCCCGGCAGCCGTGTGACGACGTCCGCCGCGCGTCGCGCTGTCCGGTGCGCGTCGGCGACCGCGAAGGAGAGTGCGGCAACGCGCATGAGTGGCACATCCGGGAGATCGTCGCCGACACATGCGCAGGCGGCCGGCGTCAGCTTCAGCCGCACACACAGACGCGTGAGCGCGGCCAGCTTGTCACCCACACCCTGAACTACGTGGCGCACACCGAGCTCACGGCAGCGTGCCGCCACCATCGGCGAGCGCCGGCCGGAGATCACCGCGATCTCGAGCCCCGCGCGCTGCAGCTCTCTGAGCCCGACACCGTCGCGGACATGGAACGCCTTGAGAGCTTCGCCGCGCGGGCCGAAGTACAGCCGCCCGTCCGTCAGCACGCCATCGACATCGAGCACCAGCAGGCGGATGGCCGGCGCCATGTCAGACGACGCCGGCGCGCATCAGGTCGTGGACGTTGAGTGCGCCGATGAGCCTGCCGGCGGCATCCGCCACCGGCAGCGCCGTGATGCGATGCACCTCCATCAGGTGCGCGGCCTCGGCAGCGAGCT
The DNA here is from genome assembly GCA_035642735.1 of Steroidobacteraceae bacterium. Taxonomy (GTDB): domain Bacteria; phylum Pseudomonadota; class Gammaproteobacteria; order Steroidobacterales; family Steroidobacteraceae; genus 13-2-20CM-66-19. Next base: position 6,011 of record DASQRV010000176.1, on the reverse strand, counting down.
CACGCGGCCCGATGCTCTTCGCGTGCGTGGTCATGACGGCATGCATCAGCGTGGCGTGCACGTCGATTTGCTTATCGAGCGCGCGGCGCAGGTCGCCGTCGGTGAAGACGCCGAGGATGTGTTGCCCCGGATCGACCACCACGGTCATGCCGAGGCCCTTGCGCGACATCTCCAGGAGTCCGGCAGCGAGCGGGTCATCGGGAGAGACGCGCGGCAGCGCTTCACCGGTGCGCATCAGATCCTCGACGCGCAGCAGCAGCCGGCGCCCGAGCGCGCCTCCGGGATGTGAGCGCGCGAAGTCGGAGCGGGTGAAGCCGCGCGCTTCGAGTACCGCGACCGCGAGCGCATCCCCCATGGCGAGCGTCGCGGTAGTACTGGCGGTCGGGGCAAGGTTGAGCGGGCAGGCCTCCTCGGGCACGCTGACATCGAGCGTCACGCTCGCGGCACGCGCCAGGGTCGAGTTCCCGCGGCCGCACATGACGATGAGCGGCACGCCGAGACGCGCCAGGTGGGGGAGCAACTGCACCACTTCCGGGGTCTCACCGGAGTTGGATAACGCCAGCACCGCATCCAGGCGGGTAATCATGCCGAGGTCACCGTGGCCGGCCTCGGCGGGGTGCAGAAAAAAGGCCGGCGTGCCGGTGCTCGCGAGTGTGGCGGCGATCTTGCCGGCGATGTGTCCCGACTTGCCCATGCCGGTCACCACCACCCGCCCGCGGCACTCGAGACAGATGCGGCAGGCATGCGCGAACGCAGGCCCGAGCCTCGGCGCGAGCGCTTCCACCGCACGGGCTTCGATGCCCAGAGCACGGCGGGCGGAGGCGAGCAGCTGCTCATCGTCGGCCTTGGGTGCGGAGCCGGGCGGGGCGGCCGGGTGCGGATCCATACCGGGCCATTATAGGCGTGCTCGCCGGCCCGCCCATGTAATATCGGGTCCATGGACCCCGAAGAAGTCGCGCGCCTGATCCGCGCCGGGCTGCCCGGTGCGCAGGTCCATGTGGAATCGGACGATCGCACTCATTTCACCGCGCGCGTCATCGCGCGCGAGTTCGCACAGCTGCGCAGCCTCGCGCGCCACCAACTCGTGTACCGCGCGCTCGGCGAGCGCATGGGGCGCGAGATCCACGCCCTGTCGATCGAGGCCCTCACCCCCGAAGAGTCCGGGCAGCGCTGACGTGGACAAGCTGCAAATCCAGGGTGGTGTTGCCCTCGAGGGCGAGGTGCGCATCTCCGGCGCCAAGAACGCCACGCTGCCGATACTCGCCGGGGCGCTGCTCGCGCAGGATCCGGTCGTGGTGGCGAACGTGCCGCACCTGCGCGATGTCACGACGACCGTCGAGCTGCTCGGCAGAATGGGCGCGACTGTCACCATCGACGAGCGCATGCGCATCGAGGTCGATCCCTCCACCGTGCGCGAGTGCTTCGCGCCGTACGAGTTGGTGAAGACCATGCGCGCGTCCATCCTGGTGTTGGGACCGCTGGTGGCGCGCTACGGCCATGCGGACGTGTCGTTGCCGGGTGGCTGCGCGATCGGCGCGCGCCCGGTCAACATCCACGTGGCCGGGCTCCAGGCGATGGGGGCGGACATCACCATCGAGGGTGGTTATATCCGCGCCCGCGCCGCGCGCCTGAAGGGCGCGCGCCTGGTGCTCGACACCGTGACCGTGACGGGCACGGAGAATCTCATGATGGCGGCGACGCTCGCCGCGGGCGAGACGGTCATCGAGAACGCCGCGCGCGAGCCCGAGGTGGTCGACCTGGCGAATTTCCTCATCGCCATGGGCGCGAGGATCCAGGGCGCGGGCACCGACAAGATCGTGGTCAACGGCGTCGACCAGCTGCGTGGCACGAGCTACGAGGTGCTTCCGGATCGCATCGAGAGCGGTACGTATCTCGTGGCTGGCGCCATCAGCCGCGGTCACGTGCGCATCAAGAACACCCGCCCCGATCACCTGGATGCAGTGATCGGCAAGCTGCAGGAGGCCGGTGCGAGGATCGGCGTGGGCGACAACTGGATCGAGGTGGACATGCGTGGCCGCACGCTGCGGGCGGTCGATGTCAGAACTGCACCTTACCCGGCGTTTCCGACCGACATGCAGGCGCAGTTTGCGGCGCTCAACACTGTCGCCGAAGGTGTCGGCACCATCACCGAGACCATCTTCGAGAACCGCTTCATGCACATGCTGGAGATGCGCCGCCTGGGAGCGGAGATTCGCCTCGAGGGCAACACCGCCATCATTCACGGCGTGGAGAAGCTCACCGCGGCGCCGGTGATGGCGACCGACCTGCGCGCCTCGGCCAGCCTGGTCCTGGCGGGGCTCGTCGCCGAAGGACGCACCGAGGTCGAGCGCATCTACCACATCGATCGTGGCTACGAGGCCATCGAGGAGAAGCTGGCGCAGCTCGGAGCGCAGATCCGGCGCGTTCCGAACTGATTGGATTGGGCAAAATCGCCTGGCGGCGATTTTGCCGGACATCGATTTCGTTGCCGCGAGCAAAAGGCGTGACTTTTGCTCGCTGGGAGGTGCTGGTCCTCCGCAGCGATTTTGGCGGACATCAGCCTCGTTGCCGCCGGCAAAAGGCCAGGCTCTTGCTTGCTGCGAGGGAAACAGAAGGAGTTGCTGCCATGCGCATAGGAATGGTCGGACTCGGTCGCATGGGCGCCAACATGGTGCGGCGCCTGCAGCAGGGCGGACACGAGTGCGTGGCCTACGACCACACCCCCAAGAACGTCGAGGCGGTCGCAGCCTCCGGCGTGCGCGGTGCGGCCACACCCGCGGAACTCGTGAAAGCGCTGATTCCCCCGCGCGTCGTGTGGATCATGGTGCCCGCGGCGGTCGTCGACTCGGTGATCGGTGAGTTCGCGCCACTGCTCACCAGCGGCGATGTGCTGATCGATGGCGGCAACTCCAACTACCGCGACGACATCCGCAGGGCCGCCGAGCTGCGCGGCAAGGGCATTCACTACCTCGATGTCGGCACGAGCGGCGGGGTGCTCGGACTCGAGCAGGGTTACAACCTGATGATCGGCGGCGCGCCGGAGGCGGTCGCGCTGGTGGAGCCGGCGTTCGCGACGCTCGCGCCCGGGGGCCGGCAGGCCGCTACCCCAGCCGCCACGGAGCGCCAGTCGCAATCCCGCGGGTCCGCAGCGGCTACGGCGGCGAGTCTGAGCGCCGCACAAATGGGTTACCTGCACTGCGGTCCGTCGGGGGCCGGCCACTTCGTAAAGATGGTCCACAACGGCATCGAGTACGGTCTGATGGCCGCCTACGCCGAGGGTCTCAACCTCCTGGCGCACGCGGATGCCGGGCGCACCGCGGGCGCGGCCGACGCCGAGACGGCGCCGCTCGCCAATCCACAGTTCTTCCAGTACCAGTTCGATCTCCCCGCCATCACCGAACTCTGGCGCCACGGCAGCATCATCGAATCGAGACTCCTCGACCTCACCGCCGCTGCACTGGCCCGCGATCACAAGCTCGCTGAATTTGCCGGGCACGTCGCCGACTCGGGCGAAGGTCGCTGGACGGTCGAGGCCGCCATCGAGGTGGGTGTGCCGGCTCCGGTGCTGAGCGCGGCACTTTATGGGCGCTTCGAATCACGGGGTCGCGCCGCGTTCGCCAACAAGCTGCTGTCGGTGATGCGGCTCGGATTCGGCGGTCACATCGAGCGCAGCGCGTGAGCGCGCGCGCTCTCGCCCTCGGGCAAGGAGGTTCACGTGGAACGTCGTGACTGTGATGCCATCGTGCTGTTCGGGGCGACCGGGGATCTGTGCTACCGCAAGATCTTTCCGGCGCTCTATTACCTCGTGCACCGCAATCTGCTGACGATACCGGTGATCGGCGTCGCCCGCGCCGGGACCGACCTGCGCGGGCTCACGGCGCGCGTGCAGGCGAGCATCGGCGAATTCGTGAAGGGTGCGGACGAGGCTGTGGTGTCGCGGCTAACGGGTCTGCTGCGCTACGTCGACGGTGACTATAACGATCGCGCGACCTTCGTCGAGCTGCGCAAGGCGCTCGCCGATGCGCAGCGCCCGCTGCACTACCTCGCCATTCCACCGAGCGTGTTCGCAACGGTGGCGGAGCAGCTGAGCGCTACCGGCAGTGCCTCCGGCGCACGCATCGTGGTGGAGAAGCCGTTCGGGCGCGATCTAGCCTCCGCGCGGGCGCTGAACCAGACGCTGCACAAGCATTTCCCGGAGTCGAGCATCTTTCGCATCGATCATTACCTCGGCAAGGAGGCGGTGGAGAACCTGCTGTTTTTCCGTTTCGCGAATTCCTTTCTCGAGCCGTTGTGGAACCGCAACTACGTCGCCAGCGTGCAGATCACCATGGCCGAGACGCTCGGCGTCGCCGGGCGCGGGCGCTTCTACGAGGAGGCCGGCGCGATCCGCGATGTGATGCAGAACCACCTCATGCAGATCGTAACGCTGCTCACCCTCGAGCCTCCTCCCAGCATCGGGGGTGAGGCGTGGCGTGATGAGAAGGTGAAGGTGCTGCGGGGGATTCGCCCGCTCAGCGCCTCCGAGGTGGTCCGCGGACAGTACCGCGGTTACCGCGAGGAGCCGGGCGTCGCCCCCGACTCGCAGGTGGAAACGTACGCAGCCATGACACTCGCCATCGACTCCTGGCGCTGGAGCGGGGTGCCGTTCTATCTGCGCGCCGGCAAGCGCTTGCCGGTGACCGCCACCGAGGTGGTGGTGGAGCTGCGGCCGCCGCCGGCGAATGTGTTCGGCGACTTGGGTCCCGAACAGCCAAATCACTTACGCTTCCGCGTCGGTCCGGACGTCGCGATCGCGCTCGGCGCTCACACCAAGAAGCCCGGTCCGGTGATGACCGGACGTGACGTGGAGCTCTACGTGGCGCAGCAGCAGGGCGATGAGGATGCCTATGCGATGTTGATCAGCGTCGCACTGATCGGTGACACCAGGCTTTTCGCGCGTGAGGACGAAGTGGAGGCCGCATGGGCGATCGTGGATCCGGTGCTGCACGGCCTGCCGCCGCCGATCGAGTATCTGCCGGGCAGTTGGGGACCACCGCAGGCCGAAAGCCTGCTCAAGGGCCCCTGCGGCTGGCACAATCCGGGCGCGCGGGCGCAGGACTGGACGCGCTCCTGCGGGCGCAACGTGCCCGACTGAACCGGCTCGACAAACAGGGGGAACCAGGTGACGGACCTACGAACCGCGCTCGGCGGCCGCGGGGGCGCGCGCGCCGGCGCGGTGCTGGCAGCGTGCTCGCTGCTGTTGTCATCGACCGCGGTGTGGGGCGCGGATCCGCCGCAGCCTGCCGATGGGCGCATCGACCGGGTGCTCGCCCAGACGCCGCTCGTCGACGGCCACAACGACCTGCCGTGGGAGATCCGCGAGCGCTTCGGCGGCGACCTGGCGAAGATCGATCTCAGCGTCGACACGGTGGCACTGCCCGCGCCCGAGGGCAGCCCGCCGCTGATGACCGACATTCCACGGCTGCGCCGCGGCCGCGTCGGGGCGCAGTTCTGGTCGGTGTTCATTCCGGTGGAGGTCAAGGGCCCGCAGGCGGTGCAGCAGACGCTCGAGCAGATCGACCTGGTGAAGGCGCTGTGTGCGCGCTATCCGCACGATCTCGCCATGGCCTACAGCGCCGCCGACATCATCCGGCTGCACCGCGCCCATCTCGTCGCCTCGCTGATCGGCGTCGAAGGGCCGTCAGTGCGCGGCTGCGCACAGCGCGTTCCCCCTCGCGTGCGACCCTCGAGGCGCTCGATGCGCCGGCGAAGCCCGCGGCGCGCCAGGGTCAGGGTGGCGCGGGCTGCGCTCCTTGCACGGGCTGAGGGCGCGATCTAGCATAGTGGTCATGTTGAAAACGATTCTGATCGGCGCTTGTCTGACACTTGGCGTCGCGGCCTGCGCAACGTCTCCTTCCACCTCGGGAACGCGCGCGCACACGGCGGCCGCAAAGGTGCCACCGGCCGGATGCGTCGCGGATACCGCCACGCGGATCCCCGTAAGTCCGAGTGACTGCGCGGGCCCGGGTCGC
>DASQRV010000175.1:0-6983 GCA_035642735.1 Steroidobacteraceae bacterium | reverse complement strand
ATAGAGCTCGTAGCCCAGCTCGCCCACATAAGTGATGCGGCTGGCGCGGACCCGCGCGTAGCCGAGGTCGATGAGGCGTGAGGTGGCGAAGGGAAAGGCCGAGGTCGACAGGTCGGCGTCGGTCAACGTCGCGAGCAGCTCGCGGCTGCGCGGCCCCATGAGACCGAGGACCGCGTAAGCTGAGGACACATCGACCGCGACCGCCTGGGCGTCATCGGGAATAGCGCGACAGAGCCAGGAGAAGTCCCGCGTCTGCGTGGCACAGGAGGTCACGATGAGGTAGGCGTCTTCGGCCTCCCGCGTGACCGTGAGGTCGGCTTCGATCCCGGCGCGCTCATTGAGCCACTGTGTATAGACGATCCGGCCGATCGGCACGTCGATGTCATTGGCACACATGCGCCCGAGCACGCGCGCGGCATCGCGGCCCTTCAGGACGAACTTGGCGAACGAGGACTGATCGAAGAGACCCACCCGCTCACGCACCGCGCGGTGCTCGGCGGCCGAATGCCCGAACCAGTTCTGCCGACCATAGCTGTATTCGTAATGCGGCTGCGTGCCCGGTGCCCCGAACCAATTCGCGCGTTCGAAACCCGCCACTTCCCCGAAGCAGGCGCCGGCGGCGGCCAGCCGGTCGTGCAGTGCGGACTTGCGCACACCGCGCGAGCTCTCGGCCTGCCGGAAGGGCCAGTGCATCGCATAGAGCAGGCCGAGCGACTCCACGGTGCGGTCGCGCAGGTACCGCTTGTTTCGCTGGAATGGCAGGCAGCGGCGAATATCGACGTCCCACAGATCGAACGGCGGATGCCCATCGATGATCCAGTCCGCGAGAACCTTACCCGCGCCACCCGCCGACTGGATGCCGATCGAGTTGAAGCCCGCCGCGACATACAGGCCGCGCAGCTCCGGAGTTTCACCGAGGAGATAGCGATCGTCGGGCGTGAAGCTCTCCGGACCATTGAAGAACACCTGCACGCCGGCCGACTCGAGCGCCGGCACGCGGCGCATGGCCGCGGCAAAGAGCGGCTCGATGTGGCCGAGGTCCGCCGGCAGTTGATCGAAGGCGAAATTCTCCGGGACGCCGCGCTCTCCCCAGGGCCTGGCCCGCGGCTCGAACCAGCCGACGAGGAGCTTGCCGGTGTCCTCCTTGAAATAGGAGCAGCCGTCCGCGTCGCGCAGGACGGGGAGTCCGGACGAGAGTCCCGCGATCGGCTGGGTGACGATGTAGAAGTGCTCGGCGGCGTGCAGCGGCACGGTAACGTCCGCCCAGCCGCCCACCTCGCGCGCCCACATGCCGGCGCAATTCACCACGGCGTCGGCGGCCACCTCACCTTCCGCGGTCACGACTCCCGTCACGCGGCCGCGCGCGGTGCGGATGCCGGTGACGGCGAGGTTCTCGACGATGCGCGCGCCGGCCGCGCGTGCACCTCGCGCGAGCGCCTGTGTGGTGTCGACGGGGTTCGTCTGCCCGTCCTTCGGCAGAAACACGGCACCGAGGAGCCCGTCCGTCGAAAGCAGCGGCCAACGCTCGCGCGCCGCGGCGGGCGAGAGGATCTGCACCTCGAGGCCGAAACAACGGGCCATGGACGCGCCGCGTTTGAGCTCCTCGAGCCGCGCCTCGCTCGCGGCGACCGCCATCGACCCGCACTGTCTGAACCCGGTCGCCTGGCCCGTCTCACGCTCGAGTCCCGCGTAGAGCTCGGTGGTGTATTGCGCGAGTCGCGTCAGATTCTGCGTCGCGCGCAGCTGGCCGAGGAGTCCCGCCGCGTGCCACGTCGTGCCGCACGTCAGCCGCCGGCGCTCGAGCAGCAGCACGTCCGTGCAGCCGCGCCTGGCGAGGTGGTAGGCGACACTGCAGCCGACGATGCCACCGCCGATGATGACGACTCGCGCGTGCGCGGGAAGGCTCGGCACTTCAGAACCCGGCGATTGCCTCACGCAGTATCGCCGCCATCAGGTCGATGTCGGCGCGGCTCGCGATGAAGGCCGGCGCCATGATCGCAACGTCGCCGGTCGTCTTAACGTGCAGCCCGCGATCGAACAATTTCGCCTGCAGCTCCGAGCCACGTACCCCGGGCGCCTTGCCGGCTTTGATCTCGATGCCGGCCAGCAGCCCAAAGCCGCGGACATCGGCCACCGCCGGCAGGTCCTGCAGCGCGTACATCGCATCGAGAAAGTAGCCCGACAGTTCGCGGCCGCGGGCAAACAGTTGCTCGCGCTCGTAGATCGCGAGCGTCGCAAGACCCGCCGCGCACGCCGCCGGGTGCGCCGAATAGGTGTAGCCGTGAAAGAACTCCGGCGCTCCCTCGGGCGCGGCCTCGAGGATGGTGCGATAGATGCTGTCGTGCACCGCCACCGCGCCCATGGGCTGGGCGCCGTTGGTGAGCGCCTTGGCCATCGTGATGAGATCGGGAGTGACGCCAAAGGTGTTCGCGGCGAAGGGCTCCCCGGTGCGACCGAAGCCACAGATCACTTCATCGAACACCAGCAGGATCCCGTAGCGCGTGCAGATCTCGCGCAGCCGCTCGAGATACCCGCGCGGCGGCAGGATGACACCCGTCGACCCGGCGATCGGCTCGACGAATACCGCGGCGATGCGCTTCTCGCCGACGAGATTCACGAAGCGCTGCAGGTCATCGGCGAGCTCGACGCCCTTGGCGCCGAGGCCCCGGGTGAGACGATTCTCCGGGAGCAGCGTGTGCCGCAGATGGAGGATGGCCGGCATCAGCGCGCCGAAGGTCTCACGGTTGCGCACCATGCCGCTCAGGGCTGTGCCGCCGATGTTGACGCCGTGGTAGGCGCGCTCGCGCGAGACGAACCAGGTGCGCTGCCCCTCGTTGCGGGCGAGGTGGTAGGCGAGCGCGACCTTCATCGCGGTGTCGACCGCCTCGGAGCCAGAGTTGCAGAAGAACACGTGGTCGACGCCCTGCGGCGTGAGCGCCGCGACCTGATCGGCGAGCGCAAACGCAGCGGGATGACCGCGCAGGAAGGACGGGGTGTAGTCGAGCGTCTGCAGCTGCTCGGACACCGCGGCCGCGATCTCGGGCCGGCAGTGACCGGCCGGAGAGCAGAAGAGCCCCGAGCTGCCATCGAGGACGCGCCGGCCGCTCGGGTCGAAGTAGTGCATACCGCTCGCGCGCACGAACATCCGCGGGTGGCGCTTGAAGTCGCGGTTCGGGGTGAACGGCATCCAGTGGCGTTCCAGTTTCTCGAGTGTCATTTCCATAGCCGTCTCCGTTCACCCGCCGCCTGTCCGGCCGGCGGCGCCGCGGGTGCGTTGTGTGTCAGCCGAATGTGGACCCGATCTGTGCGGCGGCCGAGCGCAGCCGCGGCACGAACTCAATGGCGCGCATCAGCGGCAGGCGCGCCGTCGCCGCCTGCACCGCGATCGCGGCGATCACGTCGTCATGCCGGTTGCGCACCGGAACTGAGACGCAGGCGACACCGAGTACGTACTCCTCGTTGTCGACCGCGTACCCGACGCTCACGATCCGATCGAGCTCCGATTCCAGTACTGCCCGTTCGGTGATGGTGCGCTCGGTGAACCGTTGCAACGGCATCAGCTCGAGCAGGCGCGCGCGCTCGGCGGGCGGCAGGTGCGCCAGCAGCAGCTTGCCGCTCGCACAGCAGTGCAACGGCAGCGCCACGCCGCCCTCCGGCAGATGCAGCCGCAGCGGCCAGGGCGCCTCGATGCGGTCGAGATAGATGAGCGCCCCCTTCAGCATCACCGCGAGATTGCAGCTCTCGGCGATCTCGCTCACGACGCGTCGCAGCACCGTGCGCCGCTCCGCGGCGGCGGCATCGCTGCGCAGCACATCGAGAGCGAAACGCGACAGGCGCTCGCCGATGATGTAGGCGCGGGCCCCCGGCTCGCGAGCGAGAAACCCCGCCTCTTCGAAGAGCGCGAGCGTGCGGTGAAGCGTCGGCTTAGGCAGCTCCGTCGCCTGCATGAGCTCCGAGAGCGTCACCGCGCGCCCGGCCCGCACGAGGACCTCGAGCACCCCGAACGCCTTGAGCGTCGAGGACGTTTCGCTCGCAATCTCGGGGCCGTCCACCGGCGGCGTCAGGGCGCGCATGTTCATGGCATCGGGCTATGCATTCCGATCGTCGATATGGAAATGGCTGTAAAACGGAATTTCAGCTTGCTCTAATAGCACCCTATCGTAAGATATGTTCAACCTAGAGACAAATCGTCTCGGTTGTCGAAACGGATGTGCACGGAGTCACTTCATGACAGCACCACAGAAGATGGGACCCTCGGAAGCGTTGGTGGAGACTCTCGCGGCCCAGGGTGTCACCCACGTCTTCGGCATCGTGGGATCGGCGTTCATGGACGCGCTCGATATCTTCCCGGCGGCCGGCATCCGCTTCGTCCCGGTAGCGCATGAGCAAGGCGCGATTCACATGGCCGATGGCTATGCGCGCGCTTCGGGACGCCACGGGGTGTGCATCGCGCAGAATGGCCCCGGCGTTACGAACTTCGTCACCGGCGTGGCGGCGGCCTACTGGGCGCACTCGCCCGTCGTATTCATCACACCCGAGACCGGCTCCATGACAATGGGACTCGGGGGCTTCCAGGAGACCGAGCAACTGCCGATCTTCTCGAAGATCACCAAGTACCAGGGGCACGTCAACAACCCCAGGCGCATGGCCGAGATCGCCGCGCGCTGCTTCGACCGGGCGATCCTGGAGAGAGGACCGGCGCAGCTCAACATTCCGCGCGACTTCTTCTACGGCGAGATCGAAGCCACCATCGCCGAGCCGCTGCGAATCGGCCAGGGCGCCGGTGATGCCGCGGCGCTGGATGCCGCCGCCGCGCTGCTCGCCGCGGCGCGCTTCCCGGTCATCCTCGCCGGCGGTGGAGTGATCGTGGCGGGCGCGACCGCGGAGGCCGTGGCGCTCGCGGACCTGCTCGGCGCCGCGGTCTGCAACAGCTACCTGCACAACGACTCCTTCCCCGCCTCGCACGCGCTCGCCGCCGGCCCGCTCGGCTACCAGGGTTCGAAGGCCGCCATGAAGCTCATCGCGCAGGCCGACGTCGTGCTCGCGCTCGGTACGCGGCTCGGTCTCTTCGGCACCCTGCCGCAACACGGTCTCGACTACTGGCCGCGGCAGGCGAAGATCATCCAGATCGACAGCGACCCGCGCGTTCTCGGGCTCGTCAAGCCGATCTCCGTCGGCATCCAGGCCGATGCGCGCGCTGCCGCAGCGGCGCTGCTCGAGCTTCTCCGCGCGCGGACGCTTGCGGGCGCGGCGAGCCGCGCCGAACGCCTCGCCCGTATTGCCGCGGAGAAAGCCGCCTGGGAAGCCGAGCTAACCGCGTGGACGCAGGAACGCGATCCGTACTCGCTCGAGGTCGCTGCTGCCTCGAAGTACATGCACCCGCGCGAGATGCTGCGGGCACTCGAGCAGGCCATGCCGCCCGAGTCCATGGTCTCCACCGACATCGGCAACATCTGCTCGGTCGCGAACTCCTACCTGCGCTTCGACAAGCCGCGCTCGATGTTCGCCGCCATGAGCTTCGGCAACTGCGGCTACGCCTTCCCGGTCATCTGTGGTGCGAAGGTCGCCTGCCCCGAGCGCCCGGCGTTCGCCTACGTGGGCGATGGCGCGTGGGGCATCAGCTTCAACGAGCTGCTCACCTGCGCGCGCGAGCGCATCGGCGTCACCGTGGTCGTGTTCAACAACGGCCAGTGGGGCGCGGAGAAGAAGAACCACGTCGACTTCTACACGCGGCGCTATCAGGGCGTGAATCTCGAGAACCCGAGCTGGGCGGCGGTGGCGCGCGCGTTCGGCTGCGAGGGCGTGACCGTCGAGCGGCCCGCCGACATCGCGCCCGCGCTGCGCGATGCGGCGAGGGCACAGAGCGACGGCAAGACCACGGTGCTCGAGATGATGGTGACGCAGGAGCTCGGCGACCCCTTCCGGCGGGATGCCCTGTCGAAACCGGTCCGCTATCTCGCGAAATACCGGCAGTACTCCTGAGGCCGCAGCCAGCCGTCGCGATGGTCGCCGAGCGCGCACTGACGACGGAGGTCGGATCGAGCGCGGGACTGCGCCGCTCGCTGCGGCGGCGTCACATGCAGATGATCGCGCTCGGCGGGGTGATCGGTGCCGGCCTCTTCGTCGGCAGCGGTGTCGTCATCCGTGCGGCAGGTCCCGCGGCCGTGATCTCCTTCGCACTCACCGGCGCACTGGTGGTGCTCGTCATGCGCATGCTGGGAGAGATGGCGGTCGCCTACCCCGCGGTCGGCGGATTCTACGAATACAACCGCCTCGCGCTCGGCGAGCTGGCGGGCTTCCTCACCGGCTGGATGTACTGGTACTTCTGGGTGATCGTGGTGGCGCTCGAAGCCGTCGCCGGCGCGAAGATCCTCGGACTGTGGTGGCCGGGGGTCGCGCCCTGGGTGTACACCCTCGCGCTCCTGAGCCTTTTCACCGTCATCAACCTCCTGTCGGTGCGCTCCTACGGTGAAGCGGAGTTCTGGTTCGCCTCGATCAAGGTCGCCGCCATCGTCGCGTTCCTGTGCGCGGGCACGGTGTTCGCGCTCGGCGCCTGGCCGGGAGCGCACGGCGGCATTGCCGCGCTGACCGCGTACGGTGGCTTCATGCCGAACGGCATCGTGCCCGTTCTGACCGGTGCGGTGGCGGCGACGGGCTTCTACTTCGGCGCGGAGATAGTGACCATCGCCGCCGCCGAGTCGGCGGAACCCGAGCGCGCCGTGGCGGAGACCACCCAATCGGTGATCTGGCGTGTGCTCGTCTTCTACATCGGCTCGATCTTCCTGGTCGTCGCCATCGTGCCGTGGAACGACCCGGTGCGCATGGCGCACCCCTACGTGAGCGTCATGGAAGAACTGCGGGTGCCGGCCGCCGCGACGCTGATGAGCATGGTGGTGCTGACCGCGGTGCTCTCGGCGCTGAACTCGGGTCTGTTCGCCTCATCGCGCATGCTGATGGCGCTCGCACGGCGCGCGGATGCGCCA
>DASQRV010000174.1:0-2992 GCA_035642735.1 Steroidobacteraceae bacterium | reverse complement strand
GACCGCCTGCTCACCCCCGGAGCGCACGCCGCGGTGCTGCAGCTCCTCGAGGATGATCGGGACAAGTTCGGCAACCCCTCCGGCCGCACGACGCTCGAATCGGTGTCAGAGTGGGCCGACGAGCTCCACGGCACCCCTGGTGCGCGTCCCTCCTGGCACTATGATGACGTGCCGATTTGCGGCAGCGAGGAGAAGGCGCGTTACTGCCCGGACGGCCAGTGCAACACCGAGCAGCTCAAGCGGCTCATCGGGGTGCTCGGGGATGCACGCGCACCGCCGCGCGAGCGCGACGAGGCGCTCAAGTGGGTGGTGCATCTCGTCGGTGACATCCACCAGCCGCTCCATGCCGCGGACAACGGCGATCACGGCGGCAACCTCGTCCCGGTTGCGCTCGAAGGCGTGCACACGCGCGGGAGCGAGAACCTCCATCGCGCCTGGGACAACGACCTCGTGCAGCTCGTGCTCCATGCCCGTAACCGCCAGCAGCCGCCGCCTGACACCGACGCGCTCGCCGCCGAGGCGTCGAGCCTCGCGCGGCAGGTTGGCCAGGGCTCACCCGACAGCTGGGCCCGCGAATCGAACAACCTGGCGCGCAACGTGGCCTATCACTACGCGGGCTTTGCCTGCAACAGCCGGCCGGCGGGCGTCGTGGTTCTCGATGCGGCCTACCTCGATGACGCCGCGCTCGTGGTGCGCGAGCGGCTGCTGCTCGCCGGCGCACGGCTCGCGGCACTGCTCAACCGGGCGCTGGCAACGACAGAATTCGCGCTCCAAAGATGATGAAATGCAAGCCTGCCGTCGCGACGGTCAGGCGGAGGTCGTTGATATGAGAGCATGCGTACGCCGTATCGGGTTGCTGACGCTGGCGGCCGCCGCCCTGTTCGCCGGTGCCTTGCAGGCGGCCTCCACCACCCCCTGGGCTCAGACTGTCGCCCAACAGGCGCTCGACTCGGGATTTCTGTCGCGACTGCCACCGAACATTTCACTCGTGTTCGGCCTGGCCAAGCCCCAGGAGGGGACCGACGTGAGGCAACTGGTCTCCAAGGAAGGGCACGAAGTGCGGACCTTCAATGTCAGCGTGGCCAACCACGCGGACATCGTCATCTTCAACTTCAATGCCCAGAGCGGAGCGACAAAGGCGTACCTCATTACACCCGAGGGACAGCTGCGACAAGCCGTGGCCTACCAGCCGGGAGAGCAGGCCAAGCCACTCAGTGCCGCTGACGCGAAAGCGGGCCTCGCCCGTGAGAAGAAGTTCTGGTCGGCCCGCGCCAAGTCGGCGAAGGCCCCGGCCGCGCCCGCAACGCCCGCAGCGCAACCGGGATCGGGTCACTGAGCCCTGAGGCGGCGACTGACGGCCTCCGGCGGGCCGGTTGGCGGAACCCCTCGGGTGCCGTGCTAAATTAGCCGTTCCCGCGACTTCCCCGAAGGTGAGAGCCGTGAACGCCTGCGAGCAGAGCCTGGCCAACACCCCGAAACGCCCTCCGGAAGCCACTGTCCCGGGAGTGGCCCCCTCGCCCCCGGAGCTGTCGCCGGAGGTGCTCGACCGCACGGCTGGCGAGGGCAGCCGCGCCGATCGCTGGTTGTTGGCGCGTCTGCACTCATCGCTCGGCTCCCCACCCATCGAGCTTGGGATCCGCGGCGGCGCCCGGGTGGCCGCGGGGACGCCGATCGCGCGCGTCACCTTCGAGAGCCGCTCGACGCTGCTGTGGATCCTCGCCGATACGCCGCTGCGCTTCGGCGATGCCTACAGCGATGGCCGGGTCACGGTCGAGGGAGACCTGGTGACATTCCTCGAGTCGGTCTACCGCGCCGGCCGGCGCGCCGGTGGCGAGCGCGACTCGCTCGCGCGCCGCGCGGCGCTCGCGCTGCAGCGGCAGCACGTCAACTCCCTCAGCGGCTCGCGCGACAACATCCACCACCACTACGACATCGGCAACACGTTCTACGAGCTGTGGCTCGGCGAGACCATGGCATACACCTGCGCGTACTACCCCGAGCCGACCGCCACGCTCGATGCGGCGCAGGTGGCGAAGATGGACCACGTGTGCCGTAAGCTTCGCCTCAAGCCAGGCGAGAGCGTGGTCGAGGCCGGCTGTGGCTGGGGGATGCTAGCGATGCACATGGCGCGCCATTACGGCGTGCGGGTGCGTGCCTTCAACATCTCGCACGAGCAGATCCTCTGGGCACGCGCGCGGGCGGCACGCGAGGGTCTCGCCGATCGCGTCGAGTACGTCGAAGACGACTACCGCAACATCAGCGGACACTACGACGCTTTCGTGTCGGTCGGAATGCTCGAGCACGTCGGCGTCAAGAACTATGCGACGCTCGGCGGCGTGGTGCAGCGCTGCCTCGGGGGCCGCGGGCGCGGACTCATACATTCGATCGGGCGCAACCGCCCGGCGCCGCTGCAACCTTGGATCGAGAAGCGCATCTTCCCCGGCGGCTATCCGCCGGCGCTTTCCGAGATGGCGCGCATCTTCGAGCCCTGGGACCTCTCGGTCCTCGATGTGGAGAACCTGCGGCTGCACTACGCGCAGACCCTGCGGCACTGGCTCGCGCTCTTCGAAGGTGCGACCGAGCGGGTGCGAGCGATGTTCGATGATAAGTTCGTGCGCATGTGGCGGCTGTATCTGGCGGGCTCGGTCGCGGGTTTCAGCACCGGAACGCTGCAGCTCTTCCAGGTCGTGTTTGCCCCCGGTGAGAGCAACGACATTCCCTGGACTCGCGCGCATCTCTACGCGCGCTGAAGCGGCCTCATGCGCAACTGTGACGTGCTCATCGTCGTTGCCGGCCCTGCGGGCTCCACCGCCGCGTGGCAGCTGCGCCGCGCGGGCGCGGAAGTGCTGGTGCTCGATCGCGAGCGCTTCCCGCGGCTGAAGCTCTGTGCCGGCTGGATCACACCGGAAGTGGTGCGGGATCTTTCCATGGACCTCGGCAGCTACCCGCATCGCCTACTCACTTTTCCGCGGCTGCGGGTGCACATGGGACG
>DASQRV010000173.1:0-3891 GCA_035642735.1 Steroidobacteraceae bacterium | reverse complement strand
GGCGGATGAGCTCCGTCAGGCGCGCGGCCAGGAGCGCGGAATCCTCCGCCAGCAACACTCGCAGTGAAGGGCTGTTGTGCATCTGACTAAGCGGCCGCCATAGGTTGTCTCGAGACCGGGCACGGCGGTGGAAAGCTCCCCCGCAACCCGTCGGTTTGAGTGTACTGGCGCGGCACCCGGCAGATGCCGGTAGCCGCCGCCTCGACGTGTCAGCGTTTGCCGACTGCGTGGCTTCGAGCTACTGCACCAGCCCGTTACGCAATGCGTAGGTGGTGAGGTCGGCGTTGGTTTCGAGGTGCATTTTCTCCAGCACCCGCGCGCGGTAGGTACTGACGGTCTTCACGCTGATGCAGAGCTCCTGGGCAATCTCGGACACGCTGCGTCCGACCGCCAGCTTGCACAGGATCTGAAACTCACGCTGGGACAGCGATGCGTGCAGAGGCCGGTCCGCCGGCTCATCGAGCGCGTTCACCAGCATCTCGGTCAAGGCGGCGCTCGCGAACCGCCGGCCCGAGAGTACCGTGTGGACCGCGCGCATGAATTCCTCGGGCGCCTGGTCCTTGGCCAGGTAGCCGGAGGCCCCCGCGCGCAGGGCATAGATGGCGTACTGCTTCTCGGAGAAGCCGCTGATCACGAGCACCCGGGTCTCCGGGTGGCCGGAGCGGATGTGGCGCAGGATGTCGATGCCGCTCCGGTCAGGCATATTGATATCGAGAACTACGAGATCCCATGAGCCATCGCGCAGCTGCTGCAGGGTCTCGGCCCCGCTGCTGGCTTCCGCCACGGCCTCCACCGAACGGTCCTGCTCCAGCCAGCGACGCAGCCCCGCACGAATCATCGCGTGATCGTCGGCGATCAGTACCCGTGCCATCGAAATCGAGCCTCCTCAAACGGGTCGGCCGTGGTGCGCACACTACCGGCTCCGCCGTTTGTGTAGCGTACGCCAACCCCCTCACCATCTGTAGGCGGAATCCTACGATAGTGCGCAGGTTGCTGGCACCAATAATTAAAGGTGGCGGCCGAGGGTTTACGGCCCGCGGAACTCCGTGCCGTTCACCTCCAGGAGCGTGGGACCCGGGCGCGCCAAAGCCCCGCGCAGCGCCTCGGCAAGCGCGGGCGCATCGGGCACGCGCACACCCGCTGCGCCGCAGGCGTGGGCGATCGCGACGAAGTCCGGGTTGCGCGCCACGACCCCGATCGGCGTGATTCCGGCGGCACGCATGTCGTCCCTGATCTGGCCGAGCGCGCTGTTGTTCCACACGATCAGCGGCAGTGTCAGGTCGAGCTCCACGGCGGTCATAATTTCCTGCAACGTGAATTGGGTGCCGAAATCCCCGGCGAGGGCCACGATCGGGCGCTGCGGCTGAGCGATGCGCGCGCCGATCGCGGCGGGCAGCGCGAAGCCGAGCGCGCCGTAGCCGGAGGGATGGAACCAGACGCCCGGACGCTCGGCCGGGAAAGCGTAGTTGCCGAGGTAGGCGATCTGGGTCATGTCACTGAACACCACGCCATCGGCAGGGAGCGTCTCACGCAGTGCGCGCAACGCCGCCAATGCCGGCGCCGAGGTGGATGCGAGCTGTGCGTCGATGAGGGCGCGATGCGCCGCCCCGTTTCCGGCAGCCGTGCGCCAGCCGCGGCGCGCGGCCACGGTCCCGCCCGAGGCGGTGTCGCCGCGGCCCGCGATGCCTTGCGCGAGGAGCTGCAGGGCCGCCGCCGCATCGCCCTGCAGGGTGACTGGCGCCGCATAGTGATCGCGGAGCTTCTGCTCATCGACGTCGATGCGGACCAGCCGGCCGTTTATGGGAAGGCGCGTGGTGGTGTAGATGTCGGTCTCGGACAGCTCGGTGCCGGCTGCGACCACCACATCTGCGGCCGCGACGCACTGCTGGGTCGGGGCGTAAGGGAGGCTCACTCCGAGACTCGCGGGATGGCTCTCGGCCACGACGCCCTTGCCCGCGACGGTCGTGACGAGGTACGCATCGAGGGATTCCACCAGCTGACGGAGCGCCGCGCCGCCTCCGCGCGCGCCACCCCCGCTGATGAACAAGGGCCGCTCGGCTGCCGCAAGCAAGGTCAGCGCCTGATCGACGGCATGCCGGGGAGGAGCCGCTGCGGGTGCCGCGCGCGCGAACACCTCCGGCCGGAGCGATGTCTGCTCGGCGAGCAGATCAAGCGGAACGTCGATGTATGAGGGTCGCGGTCGCGCGCTGCGCAGCGCCGCGAACGCCGCGCGCAGCTGCTCGCGCAGCTGGCCGTCCGTGCGCGCGCTCCCCGCGAAAGCGGTGACACCGGTGGCCAGCGCACGCTGATCGGGCAGCTCGTGCAACACGCCCCAGCCGCGTCCCAGCGAGGCGCGCAGCGGCGCGCTCGCCACCAGCAGCAGCGGCACGGAGTCCGACCAGGCCTGGGCGAGGGCGGTGAGAGCGTTGCTCACCCCGGGTCCGGATATGACGAACGCGGCGGCCGGCTGGCCGCTCGCGCGCGCGTAGCCATCGGCCGCAAACACGGCGTTCTGCTCGTGCCGGACCAACACGTGCCGCACGCGCGCCGCCTCGAGGCCGCGATACAGCTCGATGTTGTGCACTCCCGGGATGCCGAACACGGTGTCGATGCCGTTCGCGGCGAGTGACTCGACAACGTAACGCCCAACGGTCCAGGGAGCCGCGTTCATGCGCTTGCAAGGGTAGCACCGGCCGCGGCACAGTAAGTGCGTGAAGTTCTCTGCACTCGTCGAGCGGGTCCGCGGCGAAGGTGCCGCCGCCTGGCTCACACACTATCAGGCGGTAGCCGCGCGCGAGCGCGGCGAAGACGTGATCATCCTGAGTGTCGGCGACCCGGACCTGGAGACACCCGCAGCGGTGGTGGAGCGCGCCATCAGCGCGCTGCGCGGCGGCGACACGCACTACGTGGCGGCGGCCGGGCGCCTCGCGGTACGCGAGGCGATCGCCCGCGCACACGCGGCACGCTGTGGCCAGAGGGTCACTGCTGCGAACGTGGTTTATCTTGCCGGCGCACAGAACGCGCTGCTTGTGAGCTCGTTGTGCCTCGCGGGACCGGGCGATGAGGTGGTGACCTTCGAGCCGCTCTATCCCACCTACCCGGCGACGATCGAGGTATCGGGGGCGCGCCTGGTGCGCGCACCCGCGACCGCGGCGTGCCGTCCCGATGTGGCAGCGCTCGCGGAGCTCGTCGGCCCGCGCACGCGCGCGATCCTGTGGGCAAGCCCGAACAACCCGAGCGGCGTCGTGCTCAACGAGCAGGAGCTTGGCGTCATCGCCGGGCTGGCACGCCGTCACGACCTGTGGTTGATCGCGGATGAGGTGTACGCGGGCCTGGCGCCGGCCGGAAGGGTGCCGAGCCTGGCCGCACGCCTGCCGGATCAGGTCGTGACCCTCGGCAGCCTCTCGAAGTCGCATGCGATGACGGGCTGGCGCACCGGATGGCTGGTCGGCCCGCGCGAGCTCGCCGAGCACGCCGAGCACGTCGCCATGTCCCTGCTGTTCGGGTTGCCGGGGTTCATTCAGGAGGCGGCGATCACTGCGCTCAACCTCGCCGCCGATGCCGAGGCTCGCGTGCGAGCCTATTGCAGCGCGCGCCAGGCGCGCTTCGCTGCCGGCATCGCGGGCATCGCGGGCCTGCGGCCGCTCCCCCCGGAAGCCGGCATGTTCATGCTGATCGATGTGAGCGGAACCGGCCTTACGGGGGCGGAATTCGTGCACGCCCTGTACTCGGGGGAGCGCGTCTCGGTCATGGACGGTGCCGCCTTCGGCCGGGCCACGGCGGGCTGCGTACGTGTCTGTTTCGCCACCGACGAGGCGACGCTCGATGCGGCCTGTGGCCGGCTGCGGCGCTTTTGCGCCGAGCACCCGCCGCGACCCGCCCGCACCTGAG
>DASQRV010000172.1:0-3088 GCA_035642735.1 Steroidobacteraceae bacterium | reverse complement strand
CCAGTACCGGGTGCGCAATGCCGCCGCGCTCGCCGGCCGGCATCTGGTCATATTCGGCGGTGGGGATTCGGCGCTCGATTGGACGCTCGAGCTCCTCGACCGAGCGGCCAGCCTGACACTGGTGCACCGCCGGCACGAATTCCGCGCGGCGCCCGCCTCGGTCGCGCGCATGCGCGAGGCGGTGGCGGCCGGCCGCATGCGCTGTTTCGAGGCACTGCCGCATTCGCTCATCGTGGAAGGGGGAACTCTGCGCGGCGTCAACATCCGCGCTCCCGACGGTGCGGTCACGCCGCTCGCTGCCGAGCAGCTGCTGGTGTTCTTCGGCCTGCACCCCAAACTCGGACCGATCGCCGAGTGGGGGCTGGCGCTGGAGAAGAAGGCGCTCAAGGTCGACGCCGAGAAGTTCCAGACGAGTATCCCGGGCGTGTTCGCCGTCGGCGACATCAACACCTACCCAGGCAAGAAGAAACTGATCCTGTCGGGCTTTCACGAGGCGGCGTTGGCCGCTTTTGCCATCCAGCACCACCTGTATCCGCAGAAGAAGCAGTTCCTGCAATACACCACGACGAGCCCCGTCATGCATCAGCGTCTCGGAGTACCCGATTGACCCCACGCCCGCAAAGGAAGCCAACATGACACGCGTCCGCAACGCTGCCGCCACCGTGCTGCTGCTCGGCGCGCTTAGTCTGTCGCGCCTCGCGCATGCCGATCCCTGCCTGCTCGATATCAGCGGCAACGACCAGATGCAGTACGACAAGCAGACGCTGACCGTGCCGGCGAGCTGCAAAGAGATCACCCTGACGCTGCGCCACACCGGCAAGCTGCCCCGCGAGGCGATGGGACACAACTGGGTGCTGGTGAACGCCGCCGACTTCGACGCCGTGGCGACTGCGGGCCTCGGTGCGGGACTCGCCAACGATTATGTCGCGCCCGGTGACAAGCGCGTGCTGGCGCATACCAGGACGATCGGGGGCGGCCAGACCGCCAGCGTCACTTTTCCGACCTCGCTCCTGAAGCCGGGGCGCGACTACCGCTACCTGTGCAGCTTCCCGGGTCACAACGCGCTGATGCGTGGCACGCTCAAATTCGGCTGAGCGGCGCGGCGATGGATAAGCGCCTGGCGGACCTGCTGCAATTGCTCGAGCTCGAGCGGCTCGAGCTGAATCTGTTCCGCGGCGCGAGTCGCGACATCGGCAGCCCGCAGGTCTTTGGCGGACAGGTGCTCGGGCAGGCGCTGTCCGCGGCGGCCGCCACGGTCGAGCAACGCGTGGTGCACTCGCTGCACGCCTACTTCCTGCGCCGCGGCGACTACAACGCGCCGATCGTCTATGAGGTCGATCGCAGCCTCGATGGCCACAGCTTCTCCAACCGCCGGGTCGTCGCCATCCAGCACGGGCAGCAGATCTTCAACATGGCGGCTTCCTTCCAGGCAGCCGAAAGCGGTTTCGACCATCAGATCGCCATGCCCGAGGTGCCGGCGCCCGAGAGCCTGCCACCCGCCGACAGCCCTCC
Organism: Steroidobacteraceae bacterium; assembly: GCA_035642735.1. Taxonomy (GTDB): domain Bacteria; phylum Pseudomonadota; class Gammaproteobacteria; order Steroidobacterales; family Steroidobacteraceae; genus 13-2-20CM-66-19. The sequence continues at coordinate 1,576 of DASQRV010000172.1, read as the reverse complement.
GGAGCAGGTGCTCGCGAAGCTGCCCGAGCGCGTGCGGCGCTTCTTTCAGCAGCCGCGGCCCTTCGAGTTCCGCATGGTGCGGCCGATCGAGTACCTGCGGCCGCGGCGCGAAGCGCCGGCGCGCGAGATCTGGTTTCGGGCCGTAGGTCCGCTCCCCGACGATGAGATGCTGCACCGGCGGCTGCTGGCGTACGTCTCGGACTTTTTCCTGCTCGATACCGCGACGCTGCCTCACGGCACCTCGCTCCTGCGGCCGACGCTCGTCATGGCGAGCATCGACCACGCCATGTGGTTCCATCGCCCGCTACGCGTCGATGACTGGCTGCTGTACGCCATCGACAGTCCCAGCGCCTCGGGCGCGCGCGGCTTCGCGCGTGCCAGCGTGTTCGCGCGCGACGGCCGCCTGGTCGCGAGCGCCGCCCAGGAAGGGTTGGTGCGCAGCAGGGAGTCCTGAAGGAGGCTCGCCCCTCACCGTCCCATGCTTGCCCTCCTTGCAGCGTGGCTCGCGGGCGCCGGCGCCGCAGATGCGAGCGAGGTGGCGGCGCTCGAGCGTATGTGGTCGGGCGTACGCGACTCCAGCGAGCAGGTGGTGCTGAGCCTCGACCGCGGTGCGGCGCTGTGGCGCGAGGCGAGCGAGCGGCGCGTGCGCACCGTCGTCGCACCAGTGAGCGTCGGCTGGCTCGGCGCGCATGTCCTCTACCTCGAGGAATTCATCGAGGACGACCCGCAGGAGCCGCGCCGGCAACTGCTGCTGCAGCTCGAGCCGCTCGCCGCGCAGCCGCACGCCGTGCGCGCCCGGCTCTACACCTTCGTGAGACCCTCGCGCTGGACGCACCTCAACTACCGGCCGCCGCTCGTGGCGCTGCTCGCGCGGGGCGATATCGTGCCAGCGGCAGGATGCGAGCTGGTGCTGACGCGTGCCGCCGATCAGTTTCGCGGCGGCACTCAGGGCCGCGGTTGCCTCGATGTGAGCAGCGGCGGCGCGCGCTACCTCGACTACCAGCTGGTGATCAGCGCGGAGCTCTACTGGTACCGGCGCCGCGCGGTGCGCGAGAGCGATGGGGAGCTGCAGGAGGAAGTGATCGGCTTCAACCGCTTCGAGCCGAGCGAAGCCCAGCTATACGCCTGCCGCATCGCCTGGTCGGCGAGTGGCAGCGCCCGCGACCTGCGGCCACTGCTGACACTCGATCTGTACGAGGCGGGCGGTCACGCGCGCTTCGCGACTCCCGATGGCCGTGGCTTCGAGCTCACACTGCACGGCCACGACTGGCCGTTCACCGTCGACCGCGACGCGCTGCTACTGCTGTTGCAGGACCTCGAGGCCATCACGCAGCGCGCCGCTCATTGAGCAATCTCGTCGGAGTCGGGAGCCAGCGAGCCGCAGCGCACCTCTAGCCAGCCGAGCTCGAGCGCGATCTGCTGCGTGTCCATCTGTGCCCAGGAGGTGGCAAGCGGGCCGTCGCCACCCGGCTCCTGCAACAGCAGCAGCAGCGCGTCGCGGTCGACGGCGAACGGCCAGTCGTGGCCGTGCAGGGTGAGCTCGAGGGCTCGGCCATCGGGAGTCGCGAAGCGCGCA
>DASQRV010000171.1:0-2498 GCA_035642735.1 Steroidobacteraceae bacterium | reverse complement strand
GAGCTCGGAGGACCGGACAGCGTCGCGGAGTGTGCGCGCGCACTCGAGCCCCACCTGCGGCGCGCACTGCGCCTGCCGCTATAACCGCGTTGTCACCGCGGCGCGGCTAGCGGGGCCCCCGCGAAATTTCGCGTCTTGCGGCTCGCTGCGCGCGAAGCAGGCGCGGCAAGCGAAATTTCGCGGGGTGCTTTAGCATTTGCCGATGACATCGATTCGTGTGCTCGCGCGTACCGCCGCCCTCGCGGCGGGGCTCCTGGTGCTCGCCGCGCTGCTCTCGTGCGGCTCGGGCGGCGGCGGCGGCGGCGCAGGCGCCGGTCGCATCACGTTGCGTAACGTCTCCTACGACCCGACCCGCGAGCTGTACGTGGACTTCAACGCCGCCTTCGCGCGCTACTGGCAGGCGCAGACCGGGCAGCAGGTGCGGGTCGAGCAGTCGCACGGCGGCTCGGGCACGCAGGCACGCTCGGTCATCGAGGGCAACGCGGCGGATGTCGTGACGCTGGCGCTCGCGGCCGACATCGACGCCATCGCCGCCACCGGCAAGCTCCTGCCCGTGAACTGGCAGAGCCTGCTGCCGGACAACAGCTCTCCCTACACCTCCACCATCGTCTTCGTGGTCCGCAAGGGCAATCCGAAGGGCATCCACGACTGGGCCGACCTGGTGCGGCCGGGCGTGGCGGTGATCACGCCCAACCCCAAGACCTCCGGCGGCGCGCGCTGGAATTATCTCGCCGCGTGGGCCTGGGCGCTCGCACAGCCGGGCGGCGACGATGCGAGTGCGCGCGAGTTCCTGCACCGGCTGTACGCCAACGTGCCGGTGCTCGATGCCGGCGCGCGCGGCGCGACCACCACCTTCGTGCACAACGGGCTCGGCGACGTACTGCTCACCTGGGAGAACGAGGCGATGCTGGCGGTGCGCGAGGTCGGCGGCGACAAGCTCGAGATCGTCGTGCCGTCGGTGAGCGTGCTCGCCGAGCCGCCGGTGGCGGTGGTCGAGCGCGTGGCGCTGCGCCACGGCACGCGCGAGGTGGCGCGCGCCTACCTCGGCTATCTCTACAGCAAGGAAGGTCAGGAGATCATTGCGCGGCACTACTACCGCCCGCGCGACTCCGAGGTTGCGGCGCGCTACAGCGAGCGCTTCCCGCAGCTGAAGCTCGCGACCGTGGCCGACTTCGGCGGCTGGGAGCGGGTGCAGCACACGCACTTCAGCGACGGCGGGGTGTTCGACCAGATCGCCGCGCGCTAGGGTTGCAGTGAGGGCGCTCGTGTTGGACGCACCGATCACCCTCGCAAGCTGGCTCTCCGGCCGCGACCCCGGCATGGAGGCGATCGAGCGCGATCTCAGCCGTGCCCGCGAGCCTCAGTCGACCACCAGCTTGTAGCCCGCCGCCGCGGTCCGCAGCAGCGCGGGCGCGGCGGGGTCCGCCTCGATTTTCTGCCGCAGGCGGTGTACCAGCTGCTTGAGCAGCTGGCGGTCGCCGCCGCTGCGATGGCCCCACACCTGCACCAGCAGCCGCTCGGAGCTCACCGTGTGGCCGGCGTTGGCGAGCAGCATCTGCAGCAGCCGCAGCTCGAGCTTGGTGAGGCGCACCGCCGCGCCACTGCCGATGCGCACGGTGTGCTCGGTCAGGTCCAGCGCGACGCGCCCCGCCGCCACCGGCGCGGTGTTTTCCATGCCGGCGCGGCGCAGCAGCGCACGGATACGAGCCACCAGGGTGCGCGGGCTGAAAGGCTTGGTGAGATAGTCATCGGCGCCGAGCCCGAGCGCGCGCACCAGGTCCTCCTCTTCGCCGCGCACCGTCAGCATCATGACCGGCACGCGTGAGCGCGCGCGGATTGCCTCGCACACCTGGAAGCCCGAGAGGCCCGGCATGTTGATGTCGAGGACCACGAGATCCGGGGACTCCTCGGTGAATAGCCGCACGGCAGAGGGGCCGTCGTTCGCCTTGACCACCAGGTAGCTGGCCTGCGCGAGTGTGAAGGCGATGAGCTCGCGCAGATCGGCATCGTCGTCCGCCACCAGGACCTTCATGCCGCCTCCTCGGCGGGCAGCGTGAAGCTGAAGCGAGTGCGGCCGGTGGCGGTGCGCTCGAAACTGACCCGGCCGCCGTGACGGTTGATGATCGACTTTACCAGCCACAATCCGAGTCCGAGCCCGGCTGGTTCGGGCTCGGCGTCGCCGCGGCGGAAGCGCGCGAACAGCTGCGCGTCATCGACCGCCGCGGGTCCGGCGCCCTCATCCTCCACCCACGCATGCACCTGCCCGGACTGCGCCTCGGCGCCAATACGCACCACGCTGTCCTCGGGGGCGCACTTGTTGGCGTTGGCGAGCAGATTGACGAATACCTGTGTGAGACGCGTCTTGTCACCGCTCACCGCGGGCAGCTGCGCCGGCAGACTCACATCGAGCGTCTGACGCCGCTGCGCCAGCAGCGAGCCGACGAGCGCGCGCGCGTCCTCGACGACCTCGGCGAGCGCGACGCTCTGCTGGCGGATGG
>DASQRV010000170.1:0-2711 GCA_035642735.1 Steroidobacteraceae bacterium | reverse complement strand
CAGCGGTACCCGCAGAGCCCACAGCTCGATGAGGTGCAGTTCCGCCGCGGCGAGCTGCTGTTCTCGGCCAAACGTTACCCCGAGGCCGAGCACGCCTACGCAGCGGTCATCGCGCGCGGATCGGGCTCCGCGTTCTACCAGCAGGGCCTCTACAAGCACGGCTGGTCGCTCTTCAAGCAGTCGATGACCCTCGAAAGCCTGCCATCCTTCGGCGGCGTGCTCGATCGCGAGCTCGGTACCACACCGTCGAAGGCCGTGCGCCTCGAGAGCCTCAAGCGCGCCGATCGCGAGCTGGTCGAGGACACGCTGCGCGTCATGAGCATTGGCTTCTCCTACAACGAAGGTGTGAGCTCGCTCGAGCACTACGTGCAGCAGCGCGGCGCGCGCCCCTACAACTGGCTGCTGTACGCGCGCCTCGGGGATCTGTACGTCGACAAGCAGCGCTACCAGGACGGTGCCGGCGTCTACCGTGCCTTCGTGGCACGCGACCCCTACAGCGAGCACGCTCCCGATCTTGACATGGCCGCGATCGAGGCCTACGGCAAAGGCGGCTTCAGCCAGCTGGTGGTCGATGGCAAGCAGGAGTTCGTGAAGCACTACAATTTCGATTCGCCGTACTGGAAGACGCGCAGCCGTGAGAGCAATCCGAAGGTCGTGCAGGAGCTGAAGACCAACCTCAAGGACCTCGCGACCTACTATCATGCGAGCGCGCAGAAGTCCGGGCGGGTCGCCGACTATCAGGAAGCAGCCCGCCTGTACGGCGATTACCAGAAGTCCTTCCCCGCCGATGCGGACGTGGCACAGACCAGCTATCTGATGGCCGAGGCGCTGTTCGAGGGGCACCAGTACGGCGCAGCGGCCACGGAGTTCGAGCACACCGCCTACGGTTACCCGCGCAGCGACAAGTCCGCGACCGCCGGCTACGCGGCACTCGTCGCCTATCAGAAAGGAGAGGAGGGCCTCACCGGCGCGGAGAAGGAAACCTGGCACAAACGCGCCACGGACTCCGGCATCAAGTTTGCCCAGACTTTCCCCGAGCATCCCGACAGCGCCGGAGTACTGACGCGCGCTGCGGAGGAGACCTTCGCGAGCGGCGACCAGCTGCGCGCCATCAGCGTGTCGCAGGCGGTCCTGGCGCGGAAGCCGCCGGTCGACGCGGCCAAGCAGCGCATCGCCTGGACGATCATCGGGCAGTCGTACTTCGATCAGGGCGACTACGCCAAGGCCGAGCCGGCCTACCTCCAGGCGCGGCAGCTGGTTGCGGGCGATGAGAAGATGCGCAGCGATCTCACCGAGCGCCTCGCGGCGAGCGTGTACAAGCAGGGCGAGGCCAAGCAGAAAGCGGGTAATGCCGCCGGCGCGGTCGAGGATTACCTGCGGGTCGAGCGCGTCGCGCCGGACTCGAAAGTCCGCCCCAACGCACAGTACGACGCCGCCGCGCAGCTGATCGCACTCAAGCAGTGGGACCGGGCCATCGTGGTGCTCGAGGATTTCCGCCGCACCTTCCCGCAGAGTCCCCTGCAGCGCGATGTCACTACGAAACTCGCCGTGGCGTACGGGGAGGCCCACCGGCCGGGAGAGGCGGCGACGGAGTTCGAGCGCATCGCGGCCAGTCCCACCGAGGACAAGGCCGTGCAGCGCGAGGCGCTGATCCAGTCGGCGGATCTGTATGCCAAGGCCGGCAACACGACAAAGGCCGCGGGCATGCTCGAGAAGTTCGTCGAGACCAATCCCAGCCCGCTCGCCGATGCGGAGGAGGCTCGCCAGCATCTCGCCGAATACTCACAGCGCAGCGGCAACGTTGCGCGTCGCGATTACTGGTATCACGAGATCATCCGTGCCGACGAGCAGGCCGGCGCGCAGCGCACCGATCGCACGCACTACCTCGCGGCGAAAGCGCAGCTGGCGCTCGCCCAGCCGGCGCGCGATGCGTTCCGCGAGGTGCGGCTCACGGCCCCGCTCAAGAAAAGCCTGATCGTCAAGCGCGAGGCCCTCGAAACCGCCATGACCGGCTACAAACGCGCCGCCGATTACCAGGTGGCCGAGGTCACCACCGCTGCGACCTACGAAATGGCCGAGCTCTACCGCACGCTCTCCAAGGACGTGATGGCCTCGGAGCGTCCCAAGGGCTTGAAAGGCGATGAGCTCGAGGAATACAACTCGCTGCTCGAGGAGCAGGTGTTCCCGTTCGAGGAGCAGGCGATCAAGGCTCACGAGCTCAACGCGACGCGCGCCAAGGACGGGGTCTACGATGAGTGGGTGCGCAAGAGCTTCCAGTCGCTCGCCGAGCTCAAGCCGGCCCGCTACGGGAAGACGGAGCTGACACACGATGTCGTCACGAGCCTGGAGTGAGCGCATGCGGGCCGGCGTCCGAGCGACCCCTCGCCCGGCGGGGGACGCTGCGGCGGCGGCGCGCGCCGCGGCTTGCCCGTGTGCGACGCTGGCGCTCGCCGCCCTCATGCTCGCACAGCTCGCCGCCTGCAGCTCGACACCCCCCCGCGCCAGGACGCCCGCGCCGGCGGGGGCTTCCTCCGCCAACACGGCACATTCCGCCGCTGCCGCGGCTGCGAGCTCCACCGCCGGTGCGGACGCCGGGGCTGGGCCCGGTGCCACCGCAGCGGGCAGCGCTGCGGGAACGGCTGCGGCCCCTGCCGCCGTGCATCCCGAGGTGACCCCCGCTGCCCGCGCGGATTTCGACCGCGCGGTGCAGT
>DASQRV010000169.1:0-4914 GCA_035642735.1 Steroidobacteraceae bacterium | reverse complement strand
GCACTTATATTATTATAGCCATAATATTAAGTTACGGTGCGCGCTGCTGCGACGAGGATCACCATGAACTCCGACGTCATCATCACCTGCGCCATCACCGGCGATGACACCAAGGTTACCAAGAGTCCGCACTGCCCGATAACACCCGAGCAGATCGCGGCTTCCGCGGTCGAGGCGGCGCGCGCCGGTGCCGCCATAGTGCACATCCACGTGCGCGACCCCGAGACGGGCGCCTTCAGCATGGCGACGCGCCACTATCGCGAGGTCGTCAGGCGCGTGCGCGAAAGCAAAGTCGATGTGCTGATCAATCTGACCTGCGGCATGGGCGGCTACATCTGCATAGGGAAGGAGGGGCTGAAGGACACGCCGGCCCCGGGCACCGACTTCGTCACCCAGAGAGAGCGCATGCGTCACGTGATCGAGCTGTGCGAAGAGGGGCTGTACCGCCCGGAAATCGCCACGCTCGACTGCGGCACCCTCAATTTCGGTGACGGCAACCGCGCCTACATCTCGACCCCCGACTACTGCCGCGAGGGCGCGGGCATTCTGCGCGAGCTCGGCGTGAAGGTGGAGCTCGAGGTGTTCGACACCGGGAACCTCTGGTTCGTGAAGCAGATGATCAAGGAAGGGCTGATCCCGGGCCCGGCAATGATCCAGCTGTGCACCGGTATACCCTACGGCGTGCCGGCCGATGTCGGCCACCTGCTCGCCATGGTGAATTACCTGCCGGCGGACTGTATCTGGACCTCCTTCGCCGTGAGCCGCATGCAGATGCCGTGGGTGGCGCAGTCGATTCTGCTCGGCGGCAACGTGCGCGTCGGTCTCGAGGACAACCTGTACCTCTCGAAGGGGGTCTACGCCAGCAACGCGCAGCTCGTCGAGAAGGCACGCACCATCATCGAGGCGATGGGGGCACGCGTCCTCACCGCGGCACAGACGCGTGAGCGGCTGAAGCTCTCCTGAACGTGGCGGGGATTCCGATCTACGAGACCGCGATCCTGCCGGAATGGATCGACTACAACGGGCACCTCCGCGATGCCTACTACGGTCTCATCGTGAGCCTCGCGACCGACGCGCTCATGGACCGCGTCGGGCTCGACGCCGCTTACCGCAGCCGCACCGGCTGCACGCTCTATACCCTCGAGATGCACCTGCATTACCTGCACGAGGTGCACCGCTCCGATACCGTCATGGTGTCGGTGCGCATCGAAGGCGCCGACCACAAGCGCATCCACGCAACCTTCGAGATGCGCCGCAGCGGCGATCCCGCCCTCGCCGCCAGTGCGGAAGTCATGCTGCTGCACGTGCAGCAGGCCAGTGACAAGGTCACGGCCGCGCCCTTCCCGCCGCCGGTGAGCGCGGCGCTCGCCGGGCTGCAGGCGTCGAGCGCCACGCTGCCCGCCGAGGGACCGGCCTCGCGGCGTATGGGGTTCCGCCCCGCTACCGGCTCATGAACCGCCGCGGCTTGCAACGCCTGCTCGCGCCCCGCAGCCTCGCCCTGATCGGCGGCGAGTGGGCGGATGCGGCACTCGCCGCGACGCGCGTGATCGGTTACACGGGCGAGGTCTGGCGCATTCATCCGACGCGTCCCTCCTCGGCGTCACAACCTTATTTCCGCTCCGTCGATGAGCTGCCCGCGGGGCCCGATGCTGCGTTCGTCGCCGCCCCGGCCCACCAGGTGCCGGCGATCGCCGCGGAGCTCGCGCGACGCGGCGCCGGCGGCTTCGTGTGCTTCGCGGCCGGCTTCTCCGAGACCGCCACCCCGGAGGGACAGCGCCTCACGGACGAGCTCGTTGCGAGCGCCGGCGAGCTGCCCTTCTTCGGCCCCAATTGCTACGGATTCGTCAACTTCTTCGACGGCGCGGCGCTGTGGCCCGACCAGCTGGTCGGACGGCGGCGCGAGCGCGGCGTCGCGCTCATCTGCCAGAGCGGCACCATCGCGCTCGATCTGCTCTACAACGATCGCTCGCTCCCGATCGGCTGCGCGCTCAGCGTCGGTAACCAGACGCGCCTGGCAGCCGAGGAGCTGATCGAGCACCTGTGCGCCGATGAGCGCGTGACCGCCATCGGGTTGTACCTGGAGGGGACGCGGGACGCGGCGCACTTCACCCGCGCCGTTGCGCGCGCCCGCGCTGCGGGCAAGCCGATCGCACTGGTCAAGACCGGTCGCACGGCGGCATCGACCGCGGCGGCACGCACGCACACCGGCGCACTCGCCGGCGGCGATGCCGCCTTCGACGCCTTCTGCGCCCAGGCGGGAGTGGCACGCTGCGAGTCGCTCGCAACCCTGTGCGAGACGTTGAAGATCTTTCACTGCGGCGGACCGCTCGCCGGCCGGCGCATTCTCGCGATGGGCGCCTCCGGCGGCGACACCGCCATGGCCGCGGACGCCGCCCGGAATCTCGGGCTCGAGTTTCCGCCCATTCCGCCCGCCACTGCTCTTACCCTGCAGCAGATCCTCTCCGAGCGCGTGCACATCTCCAACCCGTTCGATTTCCACTCGCACGTCTGGTTCGACTATCCGCGCCAGCGCGAGATGTTCGGTGTGGTACTGCGGGCCGGGTACGACGCCGTCGGCTTCCTGCTCGACTGCCCGCCGGCGGGCAAGGACGACTCGAGCTACGTGCGCGTGATCGAGCAATTTGCCGCGGCCCTGCCGGGTACGGCGACGCGCGCGGCGCTCATCTCCGCCCTGCCGGAGTCCCTTCCCTGTGCGACCCGCGAAATGTGTCTCGCGGCCGGCATCGTGCCGCTCCAGGGCCAGCGCGAAGCGCTCGAAGCGCTCGATCTGGCCGGCACCGTCGGTGAGGCGTGGCAGCGCGGCGCGGCACTCGAGCTCCAACGGCCGCGCGCCATGCCCGCGGCGGCACACTCGCTTGCCGAGCACGAGGCGAAGCAGGCGCTGGCGGTGCACGGAGTGCGGGTGCCGCGCTCACGGCTCGTCGCCCCGGCCGAGGCCGCAGAAGCCGCCACCGCGCTCGGCTTCCCCGTCGTGATCAAAGCCGCCGGCGCCGCCCTCGAGCACAAGTCCGATGTTGGAGGCGTGGTGCTCAACGTGCGCAGTGCCGCCGAGGCGGCGGGCGCGGCGCACCGCCTGGCGTCGCTCTCGCCGACCTTGCTGGTCGAGGAAATGATCGCGGATGGCGTGGCGGAAGTGCTGGTCGGCATGCGTGTCGACCCGCAGTTCGGGCTGCTGCTGGTGCTCGGCGCAGGCGGCGTGCTGACCGAGCTGCTGCGCGACAGCGTCACGCTGCTCCCGCCCTTCACGGCCGCGAGCATCACGGCGGCGCTCGGCCGGCTGCGGCTGGCGCCGCTGCTCGCCGGGTTCCGCGGCCGCGCCGCGGCGGACGTGCCGGCGCTCGTGGAGGCCGCCCTCGGCTGCACACGCTACGCTCGCGAGAATCTCGAGCGTCTCGCAGAGCTCGATTTGAATCCCGTCATCGTGCGCCCCCGCGGCCTCGGCGCCGTGGCGGTCGATGCACTCATCCGGCTCGTCTAAGGAGCAGCGACATGTCCGACGGCATCAGGACTGCAACCCGCGGTGCGATTCTCGAGATCACGATCGACCGCCCCAAGGCGAACGCCATCGATCTCGCCGCCAGCCGGCGCTTGAACGCAGTTTTCACCGGCTTTCGCGACGATCCGGCGTTGCGCGTGGCGATCGTTACGGGCGCCGGCGAGCGCTTCTTCTCGCCCGGCTGGGACCTGAAGGCGGCGGCCGGCGGCGAGGAGTCCAATGAGGACTGGGGCGTCGGCGGCTTCGGTGGCCTCAACTACCCACGCAACCTCGACAAGCCGCTCATCGCGGCCGTCAACGGCATCGCCTGCGGCGGAGGCTTCGAGATCGTGCTCGGCACGGACATCATCGTGATGGAGGAGCACGCGAAGTTCGCGCTCCCCGAGATCAACGTCGGCGTGCTGGCGGATGCCGGCACCATCAAGCTGCGGCGGCGCATTCCCTATCACGTCGCGGTCGAGTTCCTGATGACGGGACGCTGGATGGACGCCACCGAGGCCAAGCACTGGGGCCTCGCCAACCACGTTGTGCCGAAGGGCGAGGGCCTCGCCAAGGCGCGCGAGATCGCCCAGCAGCTCGCCGATGGGCCGCCGCTGCTGTTCCCGGCGATCAAGCAGCTGCTGCGCCACACCGAGATGGTGGCCGAGCATCCGGCGTTCGAGCTGCATGACAGCCTGGACGCCGTGCAGCGCGTCATCCGCTCGGAGGACCTCAAGGAAGGCACGCGCGCCTTCGCCGAGAAACGCAAGCCGGTGTGGAAGGGGAAGTGACCGAAGCGCCGTGCCGGCCCGGGCCCTGCCGCTCAACCCCCCAGCGGCCGCAGCAGCGCGCGTGAGATGATGTGACGCTGCACTTCGCTGGTGCCGTCCCAGATGCGCTCGATGCGGGCATCGCGCCAGATGCGCTCGAGCGGCAGATCGCTCATCAGCCCCATGCCACCGTGGATCTGCAGCGCCTCATCGGCCACCATCGCCAGCATCTCGCTCGCCTTGAGCTTCGCGATCGCCATGTCCATGTCGGTCGCACTCCCCTGGGTCAGCTTCCAGGCGGCTTCGAGCGTCAACAGCTCGGCGGCACGCAGCTCGATCGCCATGTCGGCGAGCTTGAAGGAGACGCCCTGGAACTTGCCGATCTGCTGTCCGAACTGCATACGATCGACCGCCCATTGCCGCGCGCACTCGAGCGCCCGCTCGGCGCGACCGAGGCAGTTCGCGGCCACCTGCAGGCGCGTCGCCCCGAGCCAGGTATTGGCGACATCGAAGCCGCGATGCACCTCGCCGAGCACCGCTGAGGACGGAACGCGGCAGTCGGTGAATTGCAGGATGCTGTTGTTGTAGCCGCGGTGCGAGACGTTCTGGTAGCCGGGGCGCACTTCGAAGCCCGGCGTGCCCTTGTCG
>DASQRV010000168.1:0-2452 GCA_035642735.1 Steroidobacteraceae bacterium | reverse complement strand
GGGTGGTGCGGGAGGCGCCGCGGCGCGAGCGCCCGCCGAGGCGGGTCCGGCGCCGCAGCCCGCGGCTCCCGCCGCTCCCGCCGCAGGCGTTCACCGCGTGCCCCACAGTGCTGTGCGGCGGCGCACCGCCGAGCACATGGTGCAGAGCCTCCTGCATACCGCGCCGCACGTGACCACGGTTTTCGAGGCCGACATGAGCGCGGTGCTCGAGGATCGCGCGCGACGCCGCGATGAATTCGCGCGCCGCGGTGCCCCGCTCACCCTCACCGCGTATTTCGTGCAGGCCGCGGTAGCGGCGATCCGCGCCGTCCCCGAGGCCAACAGCCGCTGGACGGAGTCGGCACTCGAGATTTATGAGCCGATTCACATCGGCATCGGGACGGCGGTCGAAGGCTCGGGCCTCGTCGTGCCGGTACTGCGCGATGCGCACACGCGCGATCTGTTCGAGACTGCGCGCGGCCTCGACGACCTGGTGAGCCGTGCGCGTGCTGGGAAGCTCACGCCGGCCGACGTGCGCGGTGGCACCTTCACGCTCTCGAACCACGGGGTGAGCGGCAGCCTCCTCGCCACGCCGATCGTCATCAACCAGCCGCAGTCCGCGATCCTCGGGATCGGCAAGCTCGAGCGGCGCGCGGTGGTGGTGGGCGAGGGCGAAGCTGAGGCAATTGCCGTGCGGCCGCGCTGCTACGTCACCCTCACGCTCGATCACCGCGTCATGGACGGCCATCAGGCGAACCGGTTCATGCAGATTCTCGTCGACACCTTGAGCGGCTGGCGCGCCTGAAGCACCGTGCACGCACCGGGACCAACCGCCGATCTCGAGCCGATCGAACGCGCCAGCGAGGACGAGCTGCGCGCGCTGCAGCTCGAGCGCCTCAGGTGGTCGGTCCGCCACGCGTACGAGCACGTCGCCCGCTACCGTGCCAAGTGCGAGGAGGCCGGAGTCCACCCGCAGGATCTGCGCACACTCGCCGACCTGCGGCATTTCCCCTTCAGCGTCAAGGAGGACATGCGCGCCGGTTACCCGTTCGGACTTCTCGCGGTGCCGCGCGAGCAGCTGGTGCGCCTGCACGCCTCGAGCGGCACGACCGGTCGCCCGACACTGGTCGGCTACACCCGGCGCGACATCGACACCTGGGCGGACCTGGTCGCCCGCTCCCTCCGCGCCGCCGGCGCGCGTCGTGGCGAGATCGTTCACATCGCCTACGGATACGGGTTGTTCACCGGCGGCCTCGGCACTCACTACGGGGCGGAGCGGCTCGGTTGCACCGTCGTGCCGATGTCGGGCGGGCAGACGCAGCGACAGGTGCAGTTGATCTGCGATCTGAAGCCGGACCTGATCATGGTGACGCCCTCCTACATGCTGGTGATCGCGGAGGAGTTCCGGCGGCAGGGGCTCGACCCCGCGGCCTGCTCGCTGCGCGCCGGGATCTTTGGTGCCGAGCCCTGGACGGAGGCGATGCGCGTCGAGATCGAGACGAGCATGGGACTCGATGCGCTCGACATCTACGGCCTCTCCGAGGTGATGGGACCCGGGGTGGCGAGCGAGTGCATCGAGACCAAGGATGGCGCGGTGATCTGGGAGGACCATTTCTACCCGGAGATCGTCGATCCCGGGAGCGGCGAGGTGTTGCCCGATGGGATGCCCGGCGAGCTGATTCTGACCACGCTCACCCGCGAGGCACAGCCGATGATCCGCTACCGCACCCGGGATCTGACCGTGCTGCGGCCGCCGACCGCGCGTGCGATGCGGCGCATGGCGCGCATCACGGGACGCTCGGACGACATGCTGATCATTCGCGGCGTGAACCTGTTCCCGAGCCAGATCGAGGAGGCCCTGCTCCGGTGCACCGGGCTGGCGCCTCATTACCAGCTCGAGATCACGCGCGAGACTCACCGCGATGAGCTCGCGGTGCACGTCGAATGCGTCGTCGCGATCGCCGGCGACACCACCGCGCGCAGCCGCCTCGAGCGCGAGCTGCAACATCACATCAAGTCGAGCGTCGGTATAGCCACGCACGTGCGGGTGTGCGATCCGGGAACGATCGAGCGCTCGACGGGCAAGGCGCGGCGGGTCGTCGACCGCCGTGCTAGCCTTGTCTAGCTTCGGCGAGCGGCATATTTCGCGGCACGTCCATGTACACCCAGGCACTCGATGTCCACGGCAAGGAACCCGTACCGGCTGCCGCCGGTGAGGCGGAGGCTACCGCGGCGCGCTTCCAGGCGCGCATCGATGAGGAGGCGAAGATCGAGCCCAAGGACTGGATGCCCGAAGCCTACCGCCAGACACTGATTCGCCAGATCTCACAGCACGCCCACTCGGAGATCGTCGGGATGCTCCCGGAGGGCAACTGGATCACGCGTGCGCCGAGCCTGAAACGCAAGGCGGTGCTCATCGCCAAGGTCCAGGACGAGGGCGGACACGGCATGTATCTCTACAGTGCTGCCGAAA
>DASQRV010000167.1:0-13708 GCA_035642735.1 Steroidobacteraceae bacterium | reverse complement strand
GCCGCACTCTATTCTCGTGCCGGCTGGACCTGATCCGTCCCACGAACGCCATGCGAGCTGACACGACCAACGCCGCGCGTCCCGTCCGCGACCGGAACCGCGCCGCCGCGTTGCTGGTGGCCGCGGTTTCGCTGCTGTCCGCGGCGCCTGCCTGCCGCGCCGGAATCGACCACCTCGTGCCATATGATGACAGTGGCATCTGGGCCCGCAGGAATCAGGAGATCGTCGAGTACGGCCTGATCGCCGTCACGGCCGGCGGCGCCCTCTGGGAAGGTGGCGAAACGCGCCTCGGCAAAACGTTCTGGACGTCGGTCGACTCGGGGGTGGCGGCCGGGATCGTGGCCCAGGTGATGAAGGTCGCCTTCTCGCGCGTGCGGCCTCGCGACAGCGGCCCCGGCGGCAATCCCAACCTGTGGTTCCAGGGGGGAGGTAACCAGAGCTTCCCGAGCGGCGAGGTGACCGAGGTGAGCTCGATCGTCACCCCGTTCATGCTCGAGTTCGGTCACGATCACCCCGGCGTCTATGCGCTGGGGCTGCTGCCCGTCTACGACGCCATCGCCCGCGTCAAGGTCCAGGCGCACTGGCAGACGGACGTGCTCGCCGGCCTTGCGCTCGGCACCGGCACCGCGTGGCTGATCCACCGCAGTCCGAACTCGCCATTCATCCTGCAGGTGATGCCGCACGGCATCTATGTCGGCCTCAAGAAGAGTTTCTAGGCCGAATACGCGCAGTGCGCGCATCAATACCGGCGTGCGCGCGGGCGTGCGTTACTGCTCTCTGCGCCAGCCGGGTTGCACTCCGGCCGCTCCCGTGGTTAATAATGAGCTCGTGCGCTGTCGGCATCGCCGCGCCGCGGGGTACCGCGACCACAGCGCTGACGAGGTCAGTTGAAGCTCACGTCCGACTCGCTCGCAACGCATCTCGCACAGCGCCTCCTCACGGCGTACCTGATCTCGGGTGACGAGCCGCTGCTCAGCGGCGAAGCGGCCGATGCGGTTCGGGCCCGCGCCCGCGCCGCCGGCTTCAGCGAGCGCGAGGTGCATTTCATCGAGCGCGCCGCCGACTGGGACGAGGTGCGCGCCTCGGCCGGCAACCTGTCGCTGTTTGGCGCGCGCCGCTTGGTGGAGATCCGCCTGGCGAGCGCGCGCCCCGGAGCCGCCGGCAACGCCGCCCTGGTGGCGCTGCTCGAAGCGCGCGATCCCGACCTGCTGCTCCTCGTGATGGCTCCGCGTCTCGACCGCGAGGCGCAGGGGGCGGAGTGGGTGCGCGCCATCGACAACCATGGGGGCTGGCTTACGGTGTGGCCGGTGGATGCGGGCCGGCTCGTCGACTGGCTGCGTGGCCGGTCGCGAAAACTCGGGCTCGAGGCGAGCGCAGAAGCGCTCGAGCTGCTCGCCGCGCGTATCGAGGGCAACCTGCTCGCCGCACACCAGGAGCTCTCGAAGCTGACGTGGCTCGCACCGGATGGCGCGGTCACGGTCGACGCGGTGCTCGCGAGCGTCGCCGACAGCGCGCGCTTTGATGTGTTCCAGCTCGGTGAGACGGTTCTGCTCGGCGAGACGGCCCGGGCGTTGCGCATGCTGGCGGGGCTGCGCGCCGAAGGTACCGAGGCGACGCTCGCGCTATGGGCGCTGACGCGGGCACTGCGGGACCTGTGGACGGCGCACAGCGGGGGTGCGGCGCCGCCACCCGCGTGGCAGCGCCGCACGGCGGCCCTGGGCAAGGCCGTGCAGCGCGCGCCGCGGCTGTCGTTCCCGGCGCTGGCGCAGCGCGCCGTGCGCGCCGATCGCATGATCAAGGGCCGGCTCATCGGGGATGCGTGGGACGAAATGTCCCTGCTCGTCACGGAATTGTGCGGCCAGCCGCTGAGGGGATTCAGCGCGGCGGCGCCCGCGCGCGTGACATCCCGCGTTACATAACATGCAGCCCATCGGCGTATTCGGCGGCACCTTCGATCCGATTCACTGCGGCCACCTGCGCACGGCGTTCGAGCTGTGGCAGGAGCTCGGGCTGGCGGAGGTGCGCTTTCTGCCCACGGGCAGCCCGCCGCATCGAGCCGAGCTGTACGCGAGCGCTGAGTTGCGGCTGAGGATGGTGCAGGCGGCGGTCGCTGATCAGCCGGGCTTCGTGGTCGATGACCGCGAGGTCCGCCGCAGCGGCCTGTCGTATTCGGTCGACACATTGACGGAGCTGCGGCGCGAGTATCCGCAGCGCTCGCTGTGCCTGCTGCTCGGCATGGACGCCTTCCTCGGCCTGCCGAACTGGCACCGCTGGCGCGAGCTGCTGACGCTCGCGCACGTCATCGTCGCCCACCGCCCCGGCTGGCGTGCGCCGACCACCGGCCCGCTCGGCGAGGTCATGGTCGATCACGGCACCGGCTCGATCCGCGTGCTGCACGAGGAGCGCGCCGGGCGTGTGTACGTGCGCGCCGTGACGCAGCTCGAGATCTCCTCGACCGAGCTGCGCTCGCTCATCATCGCCGGCCGTGATCCGCGCTATCTCGTTCCCGACGCGGTGAGACAGATCATTCTCGAGACGAGGTGCTATGCTCCGCGGCAGGATCGGCGCGCCCCATAGCTTGCGACCCGGGAGAAGCCACTTAAGCACATGACCACCCGCACACGTCTGCGCCCCAGGGAAGAGCGCGCTTCGCCGCTGCAGAACGCCGTGACGACCGCGCTCGACGACATGAAAGCCGTGAATGTCAGGGTGCTCGACGTACGGGGACTCACCGACATCGCCGACACCATGGTCATTGCCTCGGGCAACTCCGATCGCCACGTCCGCTCGATCGCCGAACGAGTGGTGGAGAAGGCCAAGGCCGCGGGAGTCCGGCCGCTCGGCACCGAAGGCGAGCGCGACGGCGAGTGGGTACTCGTCGACCTCCAGGATGTCGTGGTGCACGTCATGCTGCCGCGGGTACGCGAGTTCTACGGCCTCGAACGCCTGTGGGACAGCGGGGAGGCGGCGCCCGAGTCGGCCGCTCCGACGGTGTCACACGTGGCTGGCGGGCGGCGGCACACGCCGCGCTAAGCTCGCGCCGTGCGCGTGCGCGTGATCGCCATCGGCACGCGCATGCCATCCTGGGTTCGCAGCGCCTGCGATGAGTATCTGACGCGCCTGCGCGGCAGTCTCGCGGTGGGGCTCACGGAAATCGCGCCGGCATCGAGGCGCGCGGGCGGTGCGCCGCAGGCGGTTGCGCGCGAAGGCGAGCGGCTGCTCGCTTCGCTCCTCCCGGCCGATCACGTCGTCGCGCTCGATGAGCGCGGCCGGCAGCTCACGACGCGCGAGCTCGCCACCTGGCTCGGCGGCCGCGTGCAGCAGGGCGAGGACCTGGCGTTCCTCATCGGCGGTCCCGACGGCCTGGCCCCCGAGGTGCTCGCACGCAGCAATTACACGCTGGCACTGTCGCGGTTGACGCTGCCGCACGCGCTCGCCCGGGTGCTGCTCACCGAGCAGCTCTACCGCGCCCACTGCATCCTTGCCAATCACCCGTATCATCGCGACTGATGCCAGCCCCCTCCCGCGTGCCACTGTTGTGCCTCGCCTCGGCGTCGCCGCGACGCCGTGAGCTGCTCGGGCAGCTCGGAGTGCCGCACGTGGTCGCCGTCCCCAACATCGATGAAGCCGTGCTCGCGGGCGAGCCGGCCGCGGATTATGTCGTGCGCATGGCTCGCGCCAAGGCGTGCACCGCGCATCCGCGCGGGGTCGGCCTCCCGGTGCTGGCCGCGGACACGACCGTGCTGATCGATCAGCTCATCTGCGGCAAGCCCGCGAGTGCGGAAGAGGGCATCGCGCTGCTGCTGAAGCTCTCGGGCCGCAGCCACGAGGTGCTCACCGCGGTGGCGTTGGCGGCGGCGGGCGAAGTGAACCATCGCCTCAGCCGCAGCATGGTGCTTTTCCGTCACCTGAAACTCGCCGAGGCCATCGCCTACTGGAATACCGGCGAGCCGCACGACAAGGCCGGCGGCTACGCCGTGCAGGGGCACGGTGCGGTGTTCGTCGAGCATCTCTCGGGCAGCTACTCGGGCGTCATGGGCCTGCCGCTGTTCGAGACCGCGGAGCTGCTCGCGGGCGCGGGCGTGACGTACTGGCTGGACGCCGACCGCAACGGAGCCGCCCGGTGAGCGTCGAGATCCTGGTGAACGTGGCGCCGCGCGAGACGCGCGCCGCGATCCTCGAGAGCGGGGTCGTGCAGGAGCTGCACATCGAGCGCACCAGCCGGCGCGGGCTGGTCAGCAATCTCTACAAGGGGCGGGTGTCGCGCGTGCTCCCCGGCATGCAGGCGGCATTCGTCGAGATCGGCCTCGAGCGCACCGCGTTCCTGCACGCCGCCGACATCGCCCACAGCTCCGCCACCGATACACTCGTGAATTCCGCCCCCGCGAGCCTGCCGTCGGTCGAGGACATCCGCCGGCTGGTCAACTGCGGCGACGACATCCTCGTGCAGGTCATCAAGGACCCGATCGGCACCAAGGGGGCGCGCCTCACCACTTTCGTCGCGCTGCCCTCGCGCTATCTGGTCTACATGCCGCGCGGCGAGGGTGTCGGGGTGTCGGCCCGCATCGAGGATGAGCCCGAGCGCACGCGCCTCAAGACGCTGGTCGCGGAGCTGGTGGCCGCGGACCCGGATGGCAGCGCTGGCGGCGGTTACATCGTGCGCACCGCGGCGCAGGGAGCATCGCACGAGAGCCTGCGGGAAGACATGACCTATCTGGCAAGGCTGTGGGAGCACGTCCGTACGCGTGTCGCGGAGGTGACTCCGGGGAGCGTGGTCCACGAGGACCTGCCGCTCGCGCTGCGCGCGTTGCGCGATGAGCTGGGGCGCGGCGTCAGCCGCGTGCTGGTCGATTCACCGCGCGAGTACGAGCGCATGCGCGAATTCGCGGCCGCCTTCATGCCGCAGGGTGCACCGGCCATCGAGCTATATGCGGGCCCGCGACCCATCTTCGATCTGAACGGGGTCGAGGAGGAGATCGCCAAGGCGCTCGACCGCAAGGTGCCGCTGAAATCCGGCGGACACCTGGTGATCGACCAGACCGAGGCAATGACCACCATCGACGTCAACACCGGGGCCTATGTCGGTCATCGCAATCTCGAGGAGACGATCTTCCGCACCAACCTCGAGGCGGCGGTGAGCATCGCGCGGCAGCTGCGGCTGCGCAACCTCGGAGGCATCATCATCATCGACTTCATCGACATGCGTGATGAGCCGCACCGGCGCGCGGTGCTCTCCGCACTCGAGCGCGCACTCGCCGGCGATCGCGCCCAGACGCACATCGTCAGCCTCTCGCCGCTCGGCCTCGTCGAGATGACCCGCAAGCGCACGCGCGAGAGCCTGGAACACCTGCTGTGCGCGCCCTGTCCAAGCTGCGAGGGGCGCGGTTTCATCCGTACTCCGGAGACGGTGTGTAACGAGATTTTTAGGGAGATTGTGCGACAGAGCCGGCTGTTCGCCAGTCGCGAGCTGCTGATACTGGCCCATCAGGACGTCGTGGACCGCCTCCTCGACGAGGAATCCGCCACCCTGGGAGAACTGGAAGCCCAGGTAGGCCGGCCGATCCGCCTGCAGGTCGAGGCTCTCTACGGCGTTGACCAGTACGACGTCGTACTCGTTTGAGGGTTCCAAGTGGTAGGTGCAACGCCAGCCGAGGCTGCTGCCGCTCCGGGCGCCGCCGGCGCCGCGGGCCCTGCCGCGCGCGCCCGCCCCCCACACCTGCGCCTGGTCGTGCTCGGCCTCGGGGGCGTGCTCATCCTCGGGGCGCTGCTGCTCGTTGGGTACGAGCTCGCCGCGGCGCGCGTGCCACAGCACCGCGCAGCGCTCGAGAAGCTCATCCGTCACCAGACCGGGTTCGAGGTGCGCTTCAGGAGCCTCGCGGTGCGCTGGGGTTGGTACGGTCCGGAGGCGGTGTTCCAGGACGTCGAGCTCGGCGAGCCCGGTGAGAGAATCGTGTGGCTGCGTGCGCCGCGCCTTTCGGTCGCACTCGACGCCTGGCGCCTGGCGCGCAGCGGGCGCCTCGAGGTCAGGAGCATTTCGCTCGAAAGCCCCGACATCGACCTGGCGGGCGCCCTCCACGGCGGAACGCACGGGGCGGCGCACCCGCCTGCGGAGGTGCGCGCCGGGGGCGCACGCATCCTCGCGCACTGGCGCGGGGCTGCGATCGACATCTCCGGCGGTACGCTGCGCACCCTGCTGCCGGGCGGTGGCGAGCCGGTCACCTTCGGCATCCGGCGTGCGGAGCTCCGTCACCTCGGCGCGGACTGGAGTGGCGAGGCGCAGGTGATGCTGCCCGCGGCGCTCGGCGCGAGCGTGCGTGTGTCATTGCAGATGCGCAGCGATCCACAGCTGCAGGAGATCGCGAGCGCAGCGCTTTACTTCGAAGGGCGCCGGCTCGAGCTCGCGAGCTGGGCCGCGCTCGCGGCGGTTGCGGACGAGTACCGGCCCCGTTCGGGAATCGGTGACCTCGAGCTGCGCGCCACGTTCGCGCAGGGACAGCTGCGCAGCGCCTCGGGCCGCCTCTCCGCGGAGGCGCTCGAGTGGCGGGCCACCGCGGGTTCTGCGGCAGCGCTCGAGACCCTGCGCGGCACTTGGCAGCTCACGCCGCGGGCCGGCGACTGGCACCTGAGCGTCGCGGCGCTCGAAATGGCTGTTCCGGGAGCCACGCCGGCCGAACCGACGATCACGCCGGCAGGAGCACGACCCGCGGGGTCTGAGGTAGCGGAACGTGCGTCGGCCACGGTCGACGTCGCGGCCGACGGCACACGACTGCGCGGTGAGCTGCAGCATGCGCCGCTCGCAGCGCTTGCCGCGCTCGCGCGCTGGCATGCCCCACAGCTTCCGGGCGGCGTGCGGGTGGCGGGCGGTGAGGCGCGCGAGCTGAGCTTCGACTGGAGCGCGCGGCGCCCGCCGGGTGCGCAGCTCGTCGTTTCCGGAGAGCTGCGTGGGCTTTCACTGGCGAGCTCCACGGGCGAGTACCGGCTCTCCGGACTCTCGGGGCGGATGTGGGGCGCGGAAGACTCGCTGTCAATTGCGCTGCGCTCGCCCGAGGCGCGGCTGACACTGCCGCAGGGGCAGCCCGCCGCACTCGATGGTCTCGGGATCGACGCGCATCTCAACGCCACCGTCACTGGCGACGGCAGCTGGCAGCTCCATGCGCAGGATGTACAGATCCACCGGGCGGGTCTCACACTCAACGCGAGCGCCGCGCTCGCCGGAGCCGCCGCAGGCTCGCCACCCGTCATCGATGCGCATTTGCTGGTCAGGGATTGCGACCTCGCCCTGCTCGCCGGCCTCCCCGAGCTGCGGTCGCTCGGCGCCCTCGGCGCGGCGGCCGGCGCACTGACCGCCGGCCGCGTGGAGGCGGCCGAGCTCAGCTGGCGCGGAGCGCTCCTCGAGCCGCCATGGAGCGAGCCCGGGGCACACTTTGCGGGTTCCCTGACTCTGCGCGACGCGCGTCTGGGCGAGAGCGATGCGTGGCCTGACTCGTCGGCAATCTCCGCGACGCTCGAGTGGCACGGCTCGCATTTTCATGCCGCCATCGAGCGGGCACGAGCCGGCGCGTTCACGCTCGCGGGCGCCGTTGCCGACTGGGACGCGCGCGCGGGCCACGGCGTGCACTTTGCCGGCCGGCTCGCCGGCGATGCGCAGGAAGCCATGGCGTGGCTCAGGTCGCATCCCCAGGCGGCCGCCTGGGCACCGGGGCTGGACAACATCGACGTGCGCGGTGCGACGCTGCTCGACCTCGAGGTCGAGCAGCCGCCGGATTCCGCGGCGGGTCGGCGCACGCGGCAGCCGCGCGTGCGTGTCGCGGCGCTCCTTGATGGAGCCGAGCTGCGTCCAGTGGCCGGGCTCCCGCCGCTCGGTGCGCTGCGCGGGACGTTGGGCTTCGCCGACGGCCACCTGCAGCGCTCGACCTTGACCGGCGAGTGGCTGGGCGGCCCCGCGACTCTTACGCTCGCCGAGCGTCGCGAGCACGGTGTGACCGTGCTCGCGATTTCCGGCCGCGGCGCCATGAGTGCGCGCCAGGTGGCGCGCGCCGCTGGAGCCAACGCCGACGATATCGGGCTCGGCGGCAGCGCGGACTGGAGCGCGCTGCTCACCATCGTACCCACCGCAGGAACACCGCGCTGGCAGTTGCACGCCGACTCGAGCCTCGTGGGGGTCGCGAGCCGCCTGCCCGAGCCCTTCGCCAAGACGGCCGGCGCGCAACTCCCGCTGCACCTGGACCTGCACGCCGCCGGCGAGGCCGGAGAGCTGCGCGTCAGTCTCGGTGAGCGTCTCACGGGGGTCGCGGCTCTCGCGCGCAGTGGCGAGACCTGGCGCATCGAGCGCGGCGCGCTGCGCCTCGCGGGCGCGATGCCGGCGCTTCCCCTCGAGCCGGTCATGCTGCTCGACGGACGGGTGAGTCGGCTCGATTTGCCGGCGTGTGTCGCGCTGTGGCGCCAGGCCGCACGCGATGCCGCGCTGCCGACGCTGCGGGCGCATGTGAGCGCCACGCAGCTGCTCGCGGGTGCGCGCTACTTCCCTGAGGTGAGCATGATCGCGGAGGCGGTCGATGGCGGCGGCGCCCTGCAACTGCGTTCGGCCGGGCTCTCGGGGAGCGCGCGCTGGGGCCCGGTGGTCGATGCCGGGCATCCGGCGCTGGTGCACTTCGCCCGGTTCAACGTGACGGAGCCAGCCGATGCCGCGTTCGCGGCGGCGCTCGCAGCCGCGCTGGCTCCTGCCGCGAGGGTCGCTGTCGATGAGCTGCAGTGGCAGGGTCGTACGGTCGGCACCTTCGGCGGCACGCTCGCTGTCGCCGACAGAGCGCTGGAGGCGAGCGAGCTCCGCCTCACCGGGGCGGCTGCCGAGACCAGCGCCAGCGCACACTGCGTCGACTCTGCCTGCAGCGTGAGCTTCCGACTCGAGAGCACTAATCCGGGCGAGGCGCTCGCCGCCTTCGGCTTCACCCCCGAGGTGAGCGCAAGCCACGCGCACTTCGAGGGGCAGCTCAGCTGGTCGCCACAGGCCGCGGCGCCTCTTGCAACGCTCGGCGGAAGTCTCCATATGCGACTCGAAGACGGCACCATGGGCTCGGCGGGCGATGCAGCGGGAGTCCCTTTTGCGTTGCTGTCGGTGCCCGCACTGCTCGCGGCCCTGAGTCCGGAGCCGAGCGATCTCCAGCCGCCCGCGCTGCGCTTTTCGTGGTTCAGCGCCGATTACCAGGTGCGCGAGGGCCAGGCCACGACCCCGGGGCTCCATTTCGACGGCGACGCCGAGATCCTGGTGCGCGGCCGCGTGGGACTCAGCGACGGGGACTACGACGAGCAGGCCTGGATCCTGCGGGGCGAGGATCGTCTGCCGGCCGCCGTGCGACGCCTGGGGCCGAGTCCGCGCGTCGCCGCGCTCTGGCTGTCGCTACGCGAGCTGTTCGGCGTCAATGCGGCTGCGCCCGCCGCGCTGCGTTTGCGGGGTCCGTGGAGCGACCCCATAGTGACGCCGGTGGAATGAGGTGAGCATGAAGGTTGCGGCGATACAGATGACATCCGGTCCGGAGGTGGCGACGAACCTCGAACAGGCGCGCGTGCTGCTCGAAGAAGCGGCAGCGCTCGGCGCACGACTCGCCGTGCTGCCGGAGAACTTCGCGTTCATGGGCGTGCGAGATGCGGATAAGCGGGCCGTGGCGGAGCCCGACGGCGCAGGTCCGGCACAGGATTTCCTCGCCGCGACGGCGCGGCGCCTGCACCTGTGGATCGTGGGCGGCACGGTGCCGCTCCGTGCCGCTGCCGATGGACGCGTCGCCGCGGCATCGCTGGTGTACGACAGTGACGGCGTGCGCGCGGCGCGCTACGACAAGATTCACCTCTTCGACGTCGACATACCCGGGCGCGCCGAGAGCTACCGCGAGTCCGCGCACGTCGCCCCGGGCTCGCGCGCGGCACTCATCGACACCCCGGCGGGGAGGCTCGGGCTGTCGGTGTGCTACGACGTGCGCTTCCCGGAGCTCTACCGCCACTTGAGCGCCGCCGGCGCGCAGCTGCTGGCGGTGCCGTCGGCCTTCACCAGCCCGACCGGGCGCGCGCACTGGGAGACACTGCTGCGCGCCCGCGCCATCGAGAATCTCTGTTATGTTGTGGCGCCGGCCCAGTCCGGCTTCCATCCGAGCGGACGCGAGACCTACGGCGACAGCATGATCGTGGACTATTGGGGACGGATACTGCAGCGCGTCCCGCGTGGCCGCGGCTGTGCGCTCGCCGAGATCGATCTCGCCGCGCAGGCAAGCGTGCGCGAGAGCTTCCCGGCACTCGTCCACCGGGCCTTCACCCCCGCAGCCGATCGAGAGCACCTCACATGAGCGAAACCGTGGCAGCCGATCCGCTGGCGCTCGCCCGCGATCTCATCCTGAGGCCGAGCGGGCTCGACGATCGCCGCCTCGATCACGTCTTCGGCGAGGTGCTCACGCACTCGGTGGATTTCGCCGACCTGTATTTCCAGCTCAGCCACCAGGAATCCTGGTCGCTGGAGGACGGCATCGTCAAGGATGGCAGCGCCAGCATCGAGCAGGGTGTCGGTGTCCGTGCGCTCGCCGGGGAAAAGACCGGTTTTGCCTACTCGGACGAGATCGTGCTGCCCGCGCTCACCGAGGCTTCGCGCGCGGCGCGGGCCATCGCCGTGCAGGGCGGGGAGCGGCGCGTCGCGGCGTGGCGCGCGCGCAGTGGCCATCGCCTGTACCTGCCGGCGGATCCGGCGGAGGATCTCGCGACCCCCGACAAGGTGGCCTGGCTCGAGCGCGTCGACCGCGAGGCGCGTCGCATCGATCCGCGTGTCGTGCACGTCAGCGCGAGCCTCGTTGCCGTCCACGAGGTGGTGCTCATCGCCACCAGTGACGGCGAGCTCGCCGCGGACGTACGTCCGCTGGTGCGCTTCAACGTGTCGGCGCTGGTGGAGCAGGCCGGGCGGCGCGAGCAGGGCTACGCGGGCGCCGGTGGTCGCTTCTCCCTCGCCGAGCTGGTCGCGAGTGACCGCCCGCTGGCGCTCGCGCGCGAAGCGGTGCGCCAGGCGCTGGTGAATCTCGAGGCTCGGCCGGCGCCGGCCGGCACCATGACGGTGGTGCTCGGGCCCGGGTGGCCCGGGATCCTGCTGCACGAAGCCATCGGCCACGGGCTCGAGGGTGACTTCAACCGCAAGGGGACGTCGGCGTTCGCCAACCGCGTCGGTGAGCGCGTCGCGGCCCCCGAGTGCACCGTGGTCGATGACGGCACGCTCGCGCGGCGGCGCGGCTCGCTCAACATCGACGACGAGGGCACACCAACTCAGTGCACGACGCTCATCGAGAACGGCGTGCTGCGCGGTTACATGCAGGACCGCCTCAACGCGCGACTCATGGGAGCACAACCGACCGGCAACGGGCGGCGTGAGTCGTTCGCACACATGACGCTGCCGCGCATGACCAACACGTACATGCGTGCCGGACCGCATGCGCCCGAAGAGATCATCCGCTCCGTGGAGCGCGGCATCTATGCCGTGAACTTCGGCGGCGGCCAGGTGGACATCACCTCCGGCAAGTTCGTGTTCTCCGCGAGCGAAGCCTACGCCATCGAGAACGGTCGCATCGGCGCGCCACTCAAGGGTGCGACGCTCATCGGGAACGGTCCCGACGTGCTGACACGCGTCGCGATGGTCGGCAACGACCTGAAGCTCGACGATGGCGTCGGCACCTGCGGCAAGGACGGCCAGAGCGTTCCGGTCGGCGTCGGTCAACCGACGCTCAGGATCGATGGTCTGACGGTGGGCGGCACCGCCTGAGGCCCCGCTGCGGCGCGCCACCTGAGCCGCAGCGCTGAAGGACACGCTGTCGCAATTTGCGCACGTCGCCGCAGGGCAACCCGCGGTCGTCACTCCGCGACATAATGACGAACCGTCGCGAAGGTGTGATTCTGCACACGCTCGGGATGCCCGCGAGCACCTAACGTACCTCGGGCGATGTTTACGCGGAAGGAAATGCGATGTTGTCAGAAGAAGTCACCGTAGAGGTCCCGAAGCTCAACCTGCCGCCCGACCTGCTGGCCGAGGTTGCTCGCCGCAACAACGGCAAGCGTCAGCACGACTTCCGCGTCGAAGGTCTGAAGCCATCGCTGCTCGAACGCCTGGCGAGGATGTTAGGTCTGGGGTGAACGCGGCGTAGCGCGGATCCTCCAGGCGCAGCGACAGCAGCAGCGCCGGCCGAGCGCTCATCGCGCGCGGCGAGCGAAATTCCGTGAGGTGCTTTAGGATGGGCGTCATGCCGCGCCCCAGCCCGCATCTATCGCGCCCGGTATACGAAGGACTGCCCTGGATTTACATAATCTTCGGGATCGGGGCGCTCATCACCAGTTACCTGCTGGCCGCGCGCGGGGTGTTGAGTCTGCTCGTCGGCATGCTGGGCCTCGCCTGCGTGGTCGGCGGCTTCGTGCTGCTGCTGCGCCGGCGTGACTACCGTGCGCTGCGCTCGCAGTACGCCGATCCGGAGTCATTGAGCGGCAACGACGACTGAGACACCTCAGCCGGGGCCGGTGGCCTCCAGGCCCTGGTCGTCCGCTTCTTCTGCGGCTTCGTCCTCCTCCTCCGCAGGCGCCGCGGCGGGCTGAGTCGCGAGCGCCGGCAGATTGTCGGTGCCGCGCTGCCGCGCGGTACGCTCGTCCACGTAGATCAGCTCGTGCTTGCCGACCAGCACCACATCCCCGTCGTTGAGATAGTGGCGGCGCACGCGGTTGGATTTGACATAGATCCCGTTGGTGCTGTTGAGGTCCTCGATGACACACGAATGCGCCGTCGTGATCACCTGGCAGTGGTGGCGGCTGATGAAGCGGCTGTCGATCTGCACGTCGTTCTCGGTCGTGCGGCCGATGATCAGCCGCCCGAGCCGCAGCGGCACCTCCTGCACGGTGCGCCCGTCGGCCGCGACCAGCAGGTGCCCGAGGACGCGCGCCCCGGCATGCGCAGCGGCGGCGCGCAAGGCGGGAGTGGGCTCTTCCGGCCGGCGGCGGTGCGGTCGGGCAGCGTACTCGGCCCATTGCAGCTCTTCGAGCGCGCTGGCGATATCGGCGGGCGTCACCACCCCGCGATCGGCGGTATACGCCGCCATCATGGCGGTGTCGCACAGAGTGTTGACGAGGCGCGGCACGCCACCGGTGTAGCGAAAGATCACGGGAAAGGTGTCGGGAGCGAACAGCTCGCGATCGCCCGCGCCGGCGACATCCAGGCGATGCTGGATATAGCTCTGCGTCTCGGCTTCGGTCAGGTTCTGCAGGTGGAAGCGCAACCGCACGCGCTGCGCCAGCTGCTCGAGCGCCGGAGCATCGAGCTTGTGGTTGAGCTCGGGCTGACCCGCGAGAATGATGCGCAGCACCTTCTCCTTGGTGGTCTCGACCCCCGAGAGCATGCGGATCTCCTCGATCACCCGCATGGACAGATTCTGTGCCTCATCGACGATCAGCAGCAC
This sequence comes from Steroidobacteraceae bacterium, assembly GCA_035642735.1. Taxonomy (GTDB): domain Bacteria; phylum Pseudomonadota; class Gammaproteobacteria; order Steroidobacterales; family Steroidobacteraceae; genus 13-2-20CM-66-19. Next base: position 248 of record DASQRV010000167.1, on the reverse strand, counting down.
CTTGCGGCCGGCGGCGTACTGCTCGATGAGAAAGTTGTTGAGCGTGCTGATCAGCTCGCCCTTGCGCATCTTGAAGGGGGAGAAGCCGAACTGCACCAGCACCGCCTGCAGGAAATCGATTGCCGAGACCTGGGTCTGGTTGATCTGCGCGACCACCACATCGGCCGGAACCTCCTTGAGAAAGGACTCGATGAGCGTGGTCTTGCCCGAGCCGATCTCACCGGTGATCACCACGAAGCCGTCGGTGA
>DASQRV010000166.1:0-3106 GCA_035642735.1 Steroidobacteraceae bacterium | reverse complement strand
GATCGCCGCAGCATCGAGCGCCGGTTGGCGCTCGAGGAGCGCCGCGATGGGGATCGCCGCCAGGTCATCGGCGCGCACGGCGGCGAGCGCGCCGCCGTAGCGCCCGATCGGCGTGCGGACCGCCTCGCAGATGAAGGCCTCGGCAGGGGTCTCTGATGCTGCATTCACGATCTGACTCCACGGGCATCGCGTCGGCGGCGTCGGGAGCTGAATGCCGGCCGGCCCGTACGCGCATTTTACGGTACGGCGCCGGCGCGCCGCCGCTGTACCGGTTCCGACCCCGTACAGTGCTCGGGCGCTGCGACGTCACTGTATCTACCCCGCGCGCGGCACATTCCGCATCCTGCAGCGGTCCGTGATCAGTGCGGGATGAGTCGCCATGATCGATCCAATGCCCTTCGTGACCTACACGTTCGTGATGTCGATCACTCCCGGCCCCAATAACGTCATGCTGACGGCTTCGGGCGCGAACTTCGGCTTCCGGCGCACGCTGCCGCATATTCTCGGGATCGTCTTCGGCTTCATCGTGCAGCTGCTCGCGGTCTGCGCGGGGCTCTCGGCGCTTTTCACCCGCTGGCCGGCCCTGCAGAGCGCCCTCGCGTGGGTCGGCGCCGCCTACCTCCTCTACCTCGGCTGGCAGATGCTCGGCCACGGGGAGGCCGAGGCGCGCGAGGCTCATCACCCCGTGACCTTCCTCCAGGCCGCGCTCTTTCAGTTCCTGAATCCCAAGGCATGGGTCATGACCGTGACCGCGGCGACGCTGTTCCTGCCGCGCGAGCTCGGCCCGCTGCTGAGCGGCGCCTACATGGCCGCCGTCATGGAAGGGATTGGAGTGCCGTGCATGATGATATGGGCGCTCTTTGGTATCTCGCTCAAGCGCTTGCTCGACGCGCCGCGCGGCCGCACGGCGTTCAATGTAGCCATGGCGCTTGCGCTCGGCGTCACCGCCGTCATGATGGTCCGATAAGGAGAGCCCGCCGGAGGCGGCCGATGTTCGAGCTGATCCGCAATTCCGAGGTCCCCCTCGTCGACCAGATCTGCGAGCGCGTCATGCAGCTCGTGCGCCACGGGCAGCTGGCGCCGGGAACGCGGCTGCCCTCGATCCGCAAGCTCGCCCGCCAGGTGAGCGCGAGTCCCTTCACCGTGGTGGATGCTTACGACCGCCTGGTGGCGCGCGGGGTGATCGAGTCGCGCGCCGGCCGCGGATTCTTCGTTACCCCGCGCCGGCTGTCCGCGCCGCTGGTGGCCATCGAGGCGCTCGAGGACCCGGGCTCGGCCATGGCGCTCGCGCGGCTGTGCCTGGCGCCCTCCGCCGACATCGTGGCCGCGGGCTCGGGCTTCCTGCCCGAGAACTGGCTGCTGGAGACGACACCGCCCGCGGTGCTGACGCGCCTCGCGCGCGGACGCCGCTCACAGACCTTCCTCCCCTGCCCGCCGCAGGGACTCCCGGAGCTGCGCGAGCAGATCGCCACGAGGCTGCTTCAGCATGGCATCGCCGCGGGCGCCGCCAACATCGTCACGACCTACGGCGCGAGTCACGCCTTCGACTTGCTGGCGCGCATTCTGTTCGCCCCGGGGGACACGGTGCTGGTCGAGGATCCGGGTTATTTCGTGCTCTTCGAGCAGCTGCGCGCGCATCACGTGCGCCTGATCGGTGTGCCGCGCCGCGCGGATGGCCCGGACATCGCGGCGCTGGAAGACGCCTGCCGCACGCACCGCCCGCGCGCCTTCTTCATGCAGACGCTCGTGCACAACCCGACCGGCTCGAGCGCCGACCCCGCCCACTGCCACCGCATCCTGTCACTCGCCGAGCAGTACGGCTTCGCCGTGGTGGAGGACGATGTCTACGGCGATCTCTACCAGGGGCCCGCGGTGCGGCTCGCGCAGATCGATGGGCTGCGCCACGTCATCTACGTGGGGAGCTTCACCAAGCTCATTGGACCTGCGCTGCGGGTGGGCTTCGTCGCCGCCGATCCCGGCCTCGTCGCGCGCCTCATCGAGCGCAAGGTGCTCTCGGTCCTCTCAGGCTCGACGCTCCTCGAATGCTACGTCTCCGAGGTGCTGGACGGCGGCCGCTACAAGCGCCACGTGGAGCAGGTGCGCACGCGCCTCGCGCGCATGCGGCGTGACGCGCGCGCGGCGCTCGAGTCCGCCGGCGTCGAGTTCGACGCCGAGCCGGGAGAAGGTATGTTCCTCTGGGGCCGCGTGCCCGAGTCGGCGCCGGTCGATGAGCTCGTCCGCCGCGCACGCGAGCGGCGCATCCTGCTCGCGCGGGGGCCGCTGTTCTCGCCGGAGCAGGGCTGCGCCCAGTGGCTGCGCTTCAACGTCGCTCACAGCACCAGCGCGCCGCTCGTGCAGTTCCTGCGCGAGTCGCTGCGCGCGGCGGCGTGACGCGGGTGTGCCTTCGACCCGCTTACAGGTGACGCCCTTCTCCTCCGCAGCCGATTACGAGGGCGTGCTGGATTACTTTCTCGGGGCCGATGAGGCGCACCTGAGAGGCATGGGGGTCGACCCGAAAAAACTGCCCGCGCGGGCTGCCTGGCTCGAGCGTCTCCTCCCCGATCTCGCGCGGCCGGATGAACAGAAGCAGACCTTCTATCTCGGCTGGGACTACGAGGGGAGTCGGGTTGGACACTCAAACCTGAATCCGCTCGTCTACGGCGATCACGCGTACGTGCATCTGCATCTCTGGGCGCCAGCCATCCGCCGTGCGGGGCTCGGCACGGAGTTCTTGCGACGATCGACCGAGATGTTTTTTCGACGCTTCGCGCTGCGAAGGCTCTTCTGTGAGCCTTACGCGGAGAACGCCGCGCCGAACCGGGTGCTGGCGAAGGCCGGGTTCCGTTTCGTGAAGCGCTATCGCACCATCCCGGGACTCATCAACGCTGAGCAGGAAGTCAACCGCTACGTGATGGACCATGAATGACTTCGCCGCCGCGGGCGGCGCCCGGCCGGGTGTTGCGGTGCACGATGCCACCGAATCCGACCTCGAGGGCGTGGTCGAAATCTACAACGAGCTGATCGCGAACTCGACGGCGGTGTTCGCCAACCTGCCGGTCACGATCGACGAGCGGCGGCGCTGGTGGCAGGCGCGCACTGCCCAGGG
>DASQRV010000165.1:0-3358 GCA_035642735.1 Steroidobacteraceae bacterium | reverse complement strand
GCTGAGCGAGGTGCCGCAGGGGGCCACGGTCATCTTCTCCGCGCACGGGGTGTCCACTGCGGTGGTGGAGGAGGCGCGCGTACGCGGGCTGACCGTATTCGACGCCACCTGCCCGTTGGTCACCAAGGTGCACATGGAGGTACAGCGCTACGCGCGCGACGGGCGCGACGTGATCCTCATCGGCCACGCAGGCCACCCGGAAGTCGAGGGGACTCTGGGGCGCTTCGACACCTCCGGCGGCGGCCGCATGCACCTCGTTCAGAACCCCGACGACATCGCCACGCTCACCGTGCGCGACCCGCTGAAGCTCGCGTTCGTCACGCAGACGACGCTGTCGATGGACGACACCGCGTCGATGGTCGCGGCGCTGCGGGCCCGCTTCCCGCAGCTCGCCACGCCGCGCCGCGAGGACATCTGCTATGCGACTCAGAACCGCCAGGACGCGGTGAAGAAGCTCCTCGAGCAGTGCGATGTGCTGCTCGTGGTGGGTTCCCGCAGCAGCTCCAATTCCAACCGTCTGCGCGAGCTCGCCGAGCGTGCCGGCATCCCCGGCTACCTCATCGACGGACCCGCGGACCTGCACCGCGAGTGGCTCCACGGCAAGCGCGTCGTCGGTGTGACCGCGGGCGCCTCGGCGCCGGAGATCCTGGTGCAGCAGGTGCTCGAGCAGCTCGCGCGCTGGGGTGCAGAGGTGCCGCGCGAGGTCCTCGGACGCGAGGAGCACGTCATCTTCTCACTGCCGCGCGAGCTGCGCCGCGCGTCCGAGAAGGCCAACACCTGACGGGAACGGCGTTCGACGCCGCGCGCCCCCGAGCACGGCGAGCGGGCCGGTATCTTTTTATGAGATGGGCGTGGGCCGCGGCCGATTCTTATAGACCGAGCGCTTGAGCTTCCAGCGCTTGTGCGACCACGGCCAGTCGGGGGGCGCTGCATGGATCTGCTCTTCGACGAGTCGCGCATAGCGCTCTGTGAGCGCGCCCGAGGGTCCGACTACACCACCTGCGGTGAGCTGCTGGAACTCCATTTCATAGTAGCCGGGCGCTGTGCGGCGCATGGCGATGAAGAACACCGGGAAACGCGTCACGCGCGCGATCTCCTCGGGACCCATGTAGAAGGCCGTGTCGCGACCGAGGAAATGCGTCCAGTGCTTGTGCTCGCTGGTGGTCGGCTCCTGGTCGGCCACCATGGCCACGGCGCGCACTACGTCGCGACGCTTGAGGATGTCCGGGAGCAGCTCCTTGGCCGGCACCAGGCGGCTGCCGAAGCGCATGCGGACCTTCTTCATCTCGCGCTCCGCCCAGTCGTTCACCAGCGGCTTGTAGGCCGCATCGACCGGGTAGCCGAGCTCGATCGACAACGCGAGCAGCATCCACTCCCAGTTACACTGGTGAGCCGCTACCAGCAGCACCGACTGACCCTGCGAGAGCAGTGCGCGTGGCGCCTCGAGATTCAGGATGTGCACCCGCCGCCGCAGCTCCTCGGCCGGCATCCTCACGGACTTGATGATCTCCATCAGCATCTGCGCGAAGCCGAGGTAATAGTCGCGCATCACCGCGCGCAGTTGCGGCTCGTCGAAGGCGGGGAAGGCCTTGGTGAGGTTCTCGCGTACCACGTGCTTGCGGTGGGGAAAGAAACGGAACGTCAGCCAGCCGGAAACGCTCGCGAGCCCGTACAGCGCCGGGAGCGGCACGCACGCCAGCAGGCGCGCCCACCACACCGGACGCCCGGCCGCGGGCGTGGGCGTGGGCGTGGGCGTGGCGGTCGGAGTACCGCTGTTGTCTCCGCGAACCTCGGTGAGCATCCCGCGTTATTTTACCGGATGCGGGTGCGCGGGCGGCGAAGGTGCGGGTTGCGACTGCGCGGTGAGCACCCGCCCGAACCTCGGTGCGAGCCAGCGCTCGATGTCGTCGATGAAGGTGAAGGCTGCCGGCACGATGACGAGTGTCAGTGCGGTGGAGGTGATGAGACCCCCGATCACCGCGATGGCCATCGGTTGACGGAAGGCGGTATCGCCACCGAGACCGACCGCGACGGGTAACATTCCCGCGATCATCGCCACCGTGGTCATGACGATCGGCCGCGCGCGTTTGTGACCGGCCTCGAGGATCGCCGTCACCCGGTCCTTGCCGGCGCGCATCTCCTCGATGGCAAAGTCGACCAGCAGGATCGAGTTCTTGGCGACGATTCCCATGAGCATCAGCAGACCGATGAACACCCCGAGCGAGGCGGGGAATCCCGTGATCAGCAGTGACAGCGCCACACCGCCGAAGGAGAGCGGCAGGGCGAAGAGGATGGTGATCGGTTGCAGCACACGCGCGAACAGCAGCACCAGCACCGCGAACACCATGAGAATCCCGGTGCCCATGGCGATGAGCATGTTGCCCATCAATTCGTTCATGTACTTGGCATCGCCGATCTCCACGCGATGTACGCCCTGGGGCAGGTTCTTCAGCGTCGGCAGGTCATAGATCGCCTTCATCGCGGGGCCGAGCTCGGCACCCTTGAGATCCGCATCGATGAACAGGCGCCGGCTCTGGTTGTAGCGGCGCACGCGCGTCGGTCCCTCGCCGAAGGAGATATCGGCGACCGCCTTGAGTGGCACGGTGGTGCCGCCGGAGGTAGGCACCGGCAGGTTCTCGAGTGTCGTGAGGCTCTTGCGGCTCTCCTCGAGGAGGCTCACGCGGATCGGCACCTGGCGGTCGGTCAGCGAGAACTTGGCGCTGTTCTGGTCCAGGTCGCCGAGAGTCGCGATGCGGATGGTCTCGCTGATGCTCTCGACCGTGACTCCGAGCTGCGAGGCGAGGTCGAGGTGCGGGTGGATCAGGATCTCCGGGCGCGGCAGGTCGTTGTTAATACGCGGATCGCGCACGAACGGCAGCGTCCTCATCTCCTCGACCACCTTGCGGGCGGTGGCGTAGGCGAGCTGCGCGTCCTCGCCCGTGATATAGATGTTGACGTCGCGCCCGTTGCCGTTGCGCTGGAAGTGCAGCTGCGCATCCGGTATGGCCTTGAGCTCCTGCAGCATGCGGTCTTCGAACTCGCGCTGCGTCACGTGGCGCTCGGATTTCGGTACCAGGGCGATGTCGAGCTCGCCGGTCCGCACGCCTTCATCGCTCGAGCCGACGAGCTCCACCACGTCCGTCACCTCCGGCTGGCGCGCGATGATGCGATAGGCCGCCGCGGTGACCCGCGCGGTGTCCTCGAGGCGCACGCCGGGGGGCAGCTCCACCTGCAGGAAGGCGGTGCCGATGTCGGGCTCGGGGATGAACGATACGGGGACGAACTTCATGCCGATGATCGACAGCACGAAGACGCCGAGCCCGGCCAGCACGGTCTTCCAGCGATGCTGCGTGCACCA
>DASQRV010000164.1:0-10254 GCA_035642735.1 Steroidobacteraceae bacterium | reverse complement strand
CCAGTATCGCATCGATGTCCGCCGCCTGTGGCGGGGAGGCCGCCGGCGAGATCGCCTGGGCACCCGCCGCCGCGAGCCACTCGCCGATGAGCTCACGGTGAAGCCTATCATGCTCCACGATCAGCACGCGCTTCACTGGCGGCTCCCGCGGTGAGCAGCGTCCCACAGCCGCACGTCCTCATCGTCGATGACGATGAGACCGTCCGCCAGCTCGTCGACGAGTACCTGGGGCAGAACGATTTCCGCGTGTCCGGCGTGAGCCGCGGGGCGGAGCTGATGGGCGCCCTCGCCGGCCAGGTGATCGACCTCGTGGTGCTCGATCTGCGACTCCGTGGGGAGGATGGCATGCAGCTGCTGCGTCAGCTGCGCGCGCACTCGCAGATTCCGGTGATCATCCTCACCGGGCGCGCCGAGGAAGCCGACCGCGTCATGGGGCTCGAGCTCGGCGCCGATGACTATCTCACCAAGCCCTTCAGCCCGCGCGAGCTGCTGGCGCGCATCCGCACGGTCCTGCGACGCACGCACGCCGGGCACGAGGTGCACGGGGCACCGGTTTGCCGCGCCTACCGGATCCCCGGCTGGGAGCTCAACCTGCGCACCCGCCGCCTCACGGGCGCGGACGGCGCACAGGTGGCACTCAGCAACGGGGAGTTCAACCTGCTGGCGGCGCTGCTCGCCACCAACAATCGCGTCGTGACGCGCGACCAGCTGATCGAGATGAGTCGCCGCTACGACAACGAGGTCTACGACCGCGCCGTCGACGTGCAGATCCTGCGGTTGCGGCGCAAGCTCGAACAAAATCCCGCCGAGCCTCAGATCATCGTCACCGAGCGCGGTGCCGGCTATCGCATTGCCGTTCCGGTCGAAGCGGTCTATTGAGAGTCGTCCAGCCATCCTGAGTGGAGAAGCTGCGCGCGCGGCGCCCGCTGTGGCAGCACCGCGCTACCACCGTCGAGCGACACTTTCACCGTGCCCTGTCGCGGCGCGCTTGCAGCGCACATTTCACGTGTAACAGAGGAGCGAAGCCGCGTAACCGGCGGCTCAGACGCGTGCGATATCGTTGGGCCACATGTGGATCGTCCACCTGGCGCTGCGGCGCCCGTACACCTTCCTGGTGCTCGCCATCGTGATCACGCTCCTCGGCGTGTTCGCGATCCTGCGCACGCCCACCGACATCTTCCCGAACATCCGCATCCCGGTGGTGGCGACAGTGTGGAAGTACGCGGGCCTGTCACCGGACGAAATGTCGACCCGCCTGGTCCTCGGTACCGAGCGCAACGCGCAGACGACCGTCAACGACGTCGAGCACACCGAGTCGCAATCCCTCACTGGTACTTCGGTGGTGAAGTACTTCTTCCAGCCGAACGTCAACGAAGAGCTCGCGTACGCGCAGATCACCGGCATTTCGCAGACCAATCTGCGCTCTGCACCCCCCGGCACGACGCCGCCCTTCATCCTCGCCTACAACGCCTCCTCTGTCCCCATCCTGCAGCTGGCGCTCTCGAGCGAGAAACTCTCCGAAGCGCAGCTCTTCGACCTCGGTAACAACGTCATCCGCGTCGGTCTCGGTACCGTGCAGGGCGCCTCCATGCCCTATCCCTACGGTGGCCTGCAGCGGCAGGTGCAGGCGGACCTCGATCCGGACGCGCTGCGGGCGATGGGGCTTTCCGGGAACGACGTCACCGCCGCCATCGGCGCGCAGAACTCGATTCTGCCGGCCGGCACCCAGAAGATCGGTGATCGCGAGTACTTCGTCACCGTCAACGCCAACCCCCGCACGGTGGCCGAGCTCAATGATCTGCCGATCACGACCCGCAACGGCAGCGTCATCTACGTGCGCGACGTGGCGCACGTGCGCGATGGCTCGCCACCGCAGACCAACATCGTGCGCCGCGACGGGCAGCGCGGCGTGCTGATGAGCGTGCTGAAGGTCGGGAGTGCCTCGACACTCGACATCATCAAGGACATCAAGCAACGCCTGCCAGGCATCCGCGAACAGTTGCCGCCGGGTTTCAACGTCGATCTGGTGGGCGATCAGTCGGTGTTCGTGCGCGCCGCGATAGCGGGCGTGGTACGCGAGGCGGTGATCGCCGCGGCGCTCACCGCGCTCATGATCCTGCTGTTCCTCGGCAGCTGGAAGAGCACGCTGATTATCGCCATTTCGATTCCGCTCTCGATCCTGACCTCGATCATCTGCCTGTCGGCGCTCGGCGAGACCATCAATATCATGACTCTCGGCGGCCTCGCGCTCGCGGTCGGCATCCTGGTCGATGATGCGACGGTGACCATCGAGAACATCAACATGCATCTCGAGCGGGGTGAGCAGGTCGAGGAGGCGATCCTCCACGGCGCACACGAGATCGCGCTGCCGGCGCTGGTGTCGACGCTCGCCATCTGCATCGTGTTCGTGCCGATGTTCATGCTGGCGGGGATCGCGCGCTACCTGTTCGTGCCGCTCGCCGAGGCGGTGGTGTTCGCGATGCTCGCTTCCTACGTGCTGTCGCGGACGCTGGTGCCGACGCTTGCCAAATACTGGTTGCAGCTCCACGAAGGCCACACCAGTGCGCCGCGTAACCTGGCGCATCGCCTGCAGCGGCGTTTCGAGCAGTGGTTCTTCCACATCCGCAAGCGTTATCACGCCCTGCTCGCGCGGGCCCTCGCCGCCGGCAACCGCTTCGCGCTGCCGTTCGTCGGCGCGATGGCGGCGACGGCGCTGCTCGCCTTCCCGCTCGGCCGGTTTCTGCCGGGACTCGGGCAGGACTTCTTCCCGAGCGTCGACGCCGGCCAGATCAAGCTGCACCTGCGTGCCGCGACCGGTGTGCGCATCGAGAGAACCGCGGCACTTTGCGACCGCATCGAGGCGACCATCCGCAGCGTCATTCCCGCGCGCGAGGTCGAAACCATCGTCGATAACATCGGCGTTCCCTACAGCGGCATCAACACCGCATACTCCACCTCCGCGCCGGTCGGCCCGGGCGACGCGGATATCTACATCAGCCTGACATCCGACCACAGACCGACCGGGCGCTATGTGCGTGCGCTGCGCGAGAAGCTCACCGCGCTCTACCCCGACGTCACCTTCTCCTTCCTGCCGGCGGACATCGTCAGCCAGATCCTCAATTTCGGCCTGCCCTCCCCCGTGGACGTGCAGGTGGCGGGATTCGATACGAGCGCCTCGCGCACCTACGCCAATGAAGTGCTCAGCCGCATGAAGAGGATCCCGGGCCTGGTGGACGCCCGCATCCAGCAGGCCTACGACTACCCGACTGTCAACGTGGACGTCGACCGTACCAAGGCGTCACTGCTTGGCCTCACCGAGACTGACGTGGCCTCGGATCTGCTGGTATCGCTTTCGGGCAGCTCGCAGACGACGCTCTCGTTCTGGATCGACCCGAAGACCGGCACGCAGTATCCGGTGGTCGCTCAGACGCCGCAGTTCCGCCTCACTTCGCTCTCGGATCTCGCCACCACCCCGATCACCTCCGGAATCATCTCTGATGCGAGCACGGGCGGGACGCAGAGTGGCAACGCCACGGCGCCGGCGGCCGCGCAAGGCGGCGGCGTCCAGCTGCTGGCTAATCTCGCCACCTTCAGCCGCAGCGAGTCCCCGGCGGTCGTGAGTCACTACGACTCGCGGCCCGTCATCGACATCTACGCCGGCGTCGAGCGCACCGATCTTGGCTTCATCGCTGCGCAGATCGAGCAAATCGTGCGCGACACGCGCTCCCTGATACCGCGCGGCGCGCAGGTCACGGTACGCGGACAGGTGACGACCATGACCCAGTCGTTCACCGGACTGCTCATTGGTCTCGCGGGTGCCGTAGTGCTCGTCTACCTGCTGATCGTCGTGAACTTCCAGTCCTGGCGCGATCCGTTCATCATCATCACGGCGCTGCCCGCGGCGCTGGCGGGCATCGTGTGGATGCTGTTCCTCACACATACCCCGGTCAGCGTGCCGGCGCTCACCGGCGCCATCATGTGCATGGGCGTCGCTACAGCCAACAGCGTGCTGGTCATCAGCTTCGCCCGCGAGCGGATGAATGCCGGCGATGACGCCGCGCATGCCGCGCTCACCGCGGGCGTGACGCGCTTCCGCCCCGTCCTGATGACCGCACTCGCGATGATCATCGGCATGCTGCCGATGGCGCTCGGCCTCGGCGAGGGGGGTGAGCAGAACGCCCCGCTCGGCCGCGCGGTGATCGGCGGCCTGGTGTTCGCCACGATTGCGACGCTCTTTTTCGTCCCGACCGTGTTCAGCATCATCCACGGACGCCGGAGTACCTGATGTCGGGTGACTCGCCAGGCCCCGCAGCCGCTCATGCGCCCTACCGGCGTTACCTGTGGGTCGTGGTCGCTCTCGCCCTGCTCCTCGCGGTGTGGGGAATCCTGAGCCGGCTGAGCGCACGCAACGCGCTCGATCGCGAGGCGCGCGAGGCGGCCATCCCCACGGTTCTCACCACCAGGCCACGCAGCGGGCCGGCCGCCGACACGCTGGTGCTGCCCGGCAGCGTGCAGGCGTACTACGAGGCGCCGATCTACGCACGCACCAGCGGCTATCTCAAGACCTGGTACACGGACATCGGCGCCGCGGTCAAGAAGGGTCAGCTGCTTGCGGAGATCGAGGCACCGGAGGTCGACCAGCAGCTGCGCCAGGCGCAGGCTGATCTCGGTACCGCGCGCGCCAACTACGAGCTCGCTCGCACTACCAACGAGCGTTGGCAGGGCCTGCTCGCGACCGAGTCGGTCTCGCAGCAGGACGCGGACCAGCGCGCCGGGGATGCCGCAGCCAAGGCTGCCGCACAGGCCTCCGCCGCGGCCAACGTCGCGCGGCTGCGCGAGCTCGAGGGCTTCAAGCGAGTGGTGGCGCCCTTCAACGGCGTCGTCACCCAGCGCAACACCGACGTCGGGGCACTGATCAATGCCGGGCAGACTCCCGGGAGCGCACTGTTTCGCGTGGCCGATACGCACCGCCTGCGCATCTACGTCCAGGTGCCACAACCCTACGCCGCGCAGATCAGCACCGGCATGAGCGCGGTGCTCGAGTTCACCGATCATCCCGGGCAGCACTACTCGGCCACCGTGACCTCCACCGCCCACGCACTCGATGCGGTCTCACGGACGCTGCAGGTCGAACTGCAGATCGACAACTCCAGGGGCGAGCTGTTGCCGGGCTCCTACGTGCAGGTGACCTTCACGATGCCCCCGAGCCCCGGCACCCTGCGCGTGCCGGTGAACACGGTGATCTTCCGGGGCAAGTCGCCGCAGGTCGCGACGGTCGACGAGGGCCATCATGTGCGACTACGGGACATCGCCGAAGGACGAGACTTCGGTACCGAGATCGAGGTGCTCGCGGGGATCGGACCGAACGATACCCTAGTGGTGAATCCGCCGGATTCACTTGCCGATGGCGCGCAGGTTCGCATCCAGGCAGCGCAGCCGCAACAGTCCGGCGCCGCATCCGCGGCGGAGCACTCGTAGTGACAGGCGCCCGCGGACTCGCTCTCGTGACGCTGCTCGGTTCGGCGCTCACGGGCTGCTCGCTCGCGCCGCACTACGAGCGGCCGTCGATGCCACAACCGCCGGCGACATACAAGGAAGCGGGCGAATGGAAGGTCGCGGCGCCCGCCGACACGCGCGTGCAGGGACGCTGGTGGACGGTGTTCTCTGACCCCGATCTGGATGCGCTCGAAGCCCAGGTGAGCGCTGCCAACCAGAACCTGAAGGCGTCGCTCGCGCGGCTCGAGCAGGCTCGCGCCCAGACTCGCGCCGCGCGCTCGGGATGGTTTCCCACTCTCACCGCCCAGGCCGCGGCAACACGGACGGAGACCTCCGTCTACGCATCCGGCTATACGCCGGGCAAGTCGCGCACCGGGAACGTTTTCGTGCTGAGCGGCGACCTTTCCTACGAGATCGATGTCTTCGGCCGGGTGCGCAATACCGTCGCCGGGGCTCGCGCGACCGAGCAGGCGACCGCCGGAGATGTCGCAGCACTCGACCTGTCGACGCATGCCGAACTCGCTAGCGATTATTTCGTCCTGCGCGGCCTCGACATCGAGCAGCGCTTTCTCGATCAGACCGTCGCCGACTACAGCCACGCGCTCGCGCTCACCCAGAACCTCTACAAGGGTGGCGCAGCGGCCATCTCCGACGTGCAGCAGGCGCAGGCGCAGCTCGAAACGGCGCGCACGCAGGCGGAGGACACGCGTCTGCGCCGCGCGCAGACCGAGCACTCCATCGCGGTGCTCGTCGGTCAGGAAGCTTCCAGCTTCTCGCTCAGTGCCCGCGCGGATGACATGTTCCCGACGCTGCCGGTGATCGCGGCCGGTTTGCCGTCCGAGCTGCTGGAGCGGCGGCCGGATGTGGCGGGCGCCGAGCGGCGCGTCGCCGCCGCCAACGCCGGGATCGGCGTGGCGCGGGCCGCTTACTTCCCGGTCTTCGACCTGTTTGGTGCGGTGGGCTCGCAGTCGACCTCTGCCACCAACTGGCTGACTGCGCCGAGCCGCTTCTGGTCACTCGGACCGCAGGCGGTGCTCACGCTTTTCGATGCCGGCCTGCACGCCGCGCAATCCGCGGCCGCCCACGCCAGCTACGACGAGCAGGTCGCCAACTACCGAAACACCGTGCTCACGGCATACCAGGATGTCGAGGACAACCTGGCAGCGACGCGCCAGCTGCAGCTTGAAAGCGTCAGTCAGGCGGCGGCCGTGAAGGCGACGCAGGGTGCGCTCGACCAGGCCAATCTGCGCTACAAGGGCGGGATCGTGACCTATCTCGAGGTGGTCTCGACTCAGAATGCCGCGCTGGCCGCCCGCCTCACTGCCGTCGATATCGACATCCGCCGCGCCACCGCAGCGGTGCAGCTGGTGAAGGCGCTCGGGGGGGACTGGAACCAGGGCGCCGTAACCTACCTCAGATAGGCGTGCACGATATCGATCAGATGCTTGGCGCCCCGGGCGCGGCCGCGATCGCGATCGTGCGCCGGGTCAGACACGTGCATGCGGATGTGATCCTCGAGCAGCTCCGCCATCAGGCTGTTCGCCGCGCCGCGCGCTGACACCGTAAGCTGCATCACCCGGGCGCAATCGGCATCCCGCTCCAGGGCACGCTCGATGGCGTCCACCTGACCACGTAGCCGCCGTACGCGCTGCAGCAGCCGGGTCTTGTCCTCGATGGTGTGGGCCACGCTGGCTCCTCGAAAACTGCTATAGGATGGGGGGTATAGTATATACGGGTCGGGCGCAAATGCCGACACGCTGACCGACCCGCCCACCCGGCGGGGTCCCCGGGAAATCGTGCATCTTGATCGACGGTCAGTACCTTGCGTGTCGCCACGGGCATGGTTTCCCTCGGTGCCTTGACGCTGCTGCTCGCCGCGCTCCCCGGCGCCGGGGCCGCCGCTGCGGCCACCGATGCGCCGGCGGCCGGACCCGACAGGCGCTGGCCACAGTTGCTCGGCGCGCAATACACCTTCATCGAGCAGTGGCAGAGCCCGCTCGAATCCCCCTATCAGGGGCCGCACAGCCTGCTTCCCGAAGGCGACCGTCAACCGACGCACACCATCGGCGCCTACACGGGGTGGGCGCCAGCGAGCTGGGCGCAGCTGTACTTCGATGTCGAGAAGTTCATGGGGGCCGGAGTGAGCGGGGCCACCGGGCTCGGTGGCCCCACCAACGGTGATGTCATCCGTGAAGGGACCGTTGGAATCAAGAAGGAGTTCTACATCGCCCGCCTGTACGCACGTTTCATGGTACCGCTCGGAAGCGAGACCGTGCGCGTCGAGCGCGGGCAGGACCAGATTGCCGGATTCGAGGCTGCCCAGCGCCTCGAATTCAAGGCCGGCTGGTTATCGGCTGCGGATGATTTCGACCACAACCGCTACGGTGGTTCGACGCGCACGCAGTTCATGAACTGGTCGCTGTGGCAGAACACGGCGTGGGATTACGCCGCCGACACGCGCGGCTACACCTACGGCTTCGTGCTCGCCTACGTGAGCCCGCAGTGGTCACTGAAATACGGTATGTACCGCATGCCGACGGTCGCCAACGGCCAGACTCTCGAGACCCTGAATCGTGCCCGCGGGCAGAACCTCGAGCTCACCCTGTCACCCGCGAGCGTCACCACCATCGTGCGGCTGCTCGCGTATCTCAACACCGCGCGCCTCGGGGACTACCAGCAAGCGCTCGCGATCGCGGCGGCCATCGGAACCGTACCCGACATCGCAGCGGATGCCGAGGACGGGCGCCAGAAGTTCGGCTTCGGCGTCAACCTCGAGCAGCCGCTCGCCGACGACGGTGACACCGGCGTCTTCATGCGCCTCGGCTGGAACGACGGGCATACCGAGTCCTTCGTATTCACCGAGGTCGACCACCTCGCAACCCTTGGCGGACAGTTATCCGGTGCGCGCTGGCGACGGAACGAAGACCGCCTCGGCGTGGCACTCGTTGCCGAAGGCCTCTCGAGCCCGCACCGCGATTACCTTGCTGCTGGTGGCTCGGGATTCCTGCTGGGAGATGGACGTCTCAACTACGCCCACGAGCAGATCTTCGAGATTTACTATCGCGCGGGATGGTCGTGGACGATCGGGCAGGCGCCAATACGGCTGCAGCTGAGTCCCGACTTCCAGTACGTGCAGAATCCCGGCTTCAACCGCGACCGGGGACCGGTGCGCTTCTACGCCGTACGGCTGCATGTCGAGTATTAGCCCTGCGGCGCGCGCACGTCCGCCCTCGCCTGCTCCTGGGCACGACTCACTTCCGCGCGTACATCCGCGCCAGGCTTGAGGTGGTGGATCGCGGCGCCGAGCGTCTCACCGCGGATCATCCGGGTCTTCAGATCCTTGAAGGGAATGCCGACGTTGTGCGCCGCATGGAGGGCTACGGCGCATTCGCTCGTGCTCTTGAACCCGCTGCAGGCTTCGGTCGCGGACATGTCCGCGGGCACCAGCGCCGCGAACTGAGCGCTCTGGGTCGGAGTGTTCGAGTAGTCGCGCTGACCGGGTGCCGGGGAAGTCTGAGCGTAAGCGAACACAGCAAGCCCGAGTGTGGCCGCCGCCGTGATCATCGCTCCGAATCGCTTCATCATCACACACCTCCTGGTCTCGTCCTTGCGCCTCCAATTGAGACGCCAGGCCAGACGGGAAGTTCGAGGACCTCTGACAGTGCTCCGCTCAACGCACGCGTCCGAAATCGATGAAGCCGCGCTGCACATCCGTGTGCAGCAGCTGCACGCGAACCGTGTCGCCGACGTCGAGCCCCTCGAAGCCCCGCACCAGGCGTCCTTCGGCGAGGGGTTGCGCGATGCGGACCCACGTGCCCTTCTCGGAGACCCCGGTGACCATGGCATCGAACTGCTCGCCGATGCGCGCCTGCAGCAGCAGCGCCGCGGCGGATTTGCGTACCTGTCGCTCGACTTTTGCGGCATTGCCTTCCTGCTCGGTGCAATGCGCAGCGAGCGCGCTCAGCTCCTCATCAGCGTAGGGTGCCGTCGTGCCCTTCAGCGCGGCCTTGAGCAGGCGCTGCGTGATCACATCCGGGAAGCGCCGGTTGGGGGCGGTGGCATGCGTGTAGTCATCCACCGCGAGTCCGAAGTGCCCTTCGGACGGCTGCCCGCGGCGTTTGAGCACGTATTCGCCGGCACCGAGCAGCTTGACGACCGCGAGCGACAGGTCGGGGAACTGCGCGGGAGCGGCCTGCTGACGTTTCACCAGGAAGTCGCTCAACGCCTTCGGGTCCGGTGTGGGCGGCAGCGTCTCGCCGCAGCCGCGCGCCAGTGCCACGATCCGGTCCCAGCGCTTGGGCTGGCGCAGGACGCGCCGCAACGAGGAGCTGCCGCGGCTCTCGAGGAAGCGCGCGACGACGCCGTTGGCCGCGACCATGAAGAAGGCGATGAGATCCTTGGCGCGGTTGTTCTCGTCGGGTTTCAGGTCGATCAGCTGCGCGCCGTCGTAGACCGCCTGCGCTTCGAGGGTGGTGAGCGCCAGCGCGCCCTGCGCGCGCCGCACGCGCTTCAGCGTTTGGGCGACTGCATCCTGGATCCGCAGCTGCTGGTCCATGCCGGCGACGGCGGCAACCCGTGGCGGTGGCGGCGCGCGGCCATCGAGCCAGGCGGCGACGCCGTCGTAGGCGAGCTTGGCGTGATTCACCACCACCGCGCGGTAGACGTCCGAGGCGCCGACGCTGCCATCGGCGGCAACCGTCATGTCGATGACGAGGCTCAGTCGTTCCTGACCCTCGGCGAGGCAAGTGAGGTCCGTCG